>JAPORB010000247.1 GCA_026710425.1 Gammaproteobacteria bacterium | reverse complement strand
CACTTGAATTCTTCGGCATTGAGCCGGGCATGACGGTCGTTGAGTGCCTTAGAGTCTGTTGAGCCTTCATGCCGATAATAAACAATGCCCAACACATAAGGATGATGCAGGTTTCCTGCTCGAAATCCCTGAGGATGACAAATACCGAACGTTCCGGTACATAATTTTCATCAGCCTGTTGCAGCATGACCTGTTGCTCCTGAATCAGATCTGCGCTGGGCCTGATGACCGTAACATAACTGGCGTGCACGATGATGATGCAAAACACCAGTGCCACTAGCTGAAAAAATGTTTCATAGGGCAAGCCTTGCTTCATGTCTTGTTTCCTGGCTGCATCCTCTTCAGGTAATCAAAAAGGTAGGGTCTGGATTTCCTGTTCGCTAATCAGAACAGTTTATTCCAGATAGCGGGCAACACGAAAACCGAGATCATCTCGCGCCTCGGCACCAAAGTCCCGAAACGAGAGCCGCATCTCGGTAATGGCACCATGGGCCCAACTTGAGCCGCGTATGGTGTGAAATTGTCCAAGCTCAGATCCCAGCGGATCAATCTCTACGCCAAGACTTCCAACGGAGCCATAGTAGTCATGAACCCATTCCGACACATTGCCAGCCAGATCATAGAGTCCTTGGTGGTTGGCCGTATACGACCCTACTGGTGCCGTAGCAAAATGACCATCGTTGTAATCAAACATCACCTCGCCTAGGTAGGCTTGGGCAGTGATATCACCAAAATTACCGGCATTCTCGGGTGGCGGCAGCTGGTCCCCCCAAGGATATTTCAGGACGTTGCCGCTGTCATCAGAGCGGGCCGCCCAGGCCCATTCAGCCTCGCTGGGCAGACGATAACCAATAGACTCCGGGTTGAAACCGACAACCGATTCCTCCTCTACCCGATAAAACAATGGCAGACCTTCCTGCTCACTCAGCCAGTTGCAGTACAATGCCGCCTGATTCCAGCTTACTCGAACCACTGGCTGCAATTCGTTGTTCAGGGTAAGTCCCTGAACTGTGCCGGAACTATGTTCGGCATCAAAGGCGCGGTACTGCGCGTTGGTTACTTCCCGATAGGCAAGATAAAAAGGTCGTTCCAGTTTTATGTCGCGCAAGGCTTCGTTTGGTCTGCGACCAGCTTCGCGGCGCGAGGCCCCCATGGTAAAAGCACCGGGGTAGAGTAGCTTCAGCGATTGACTCGCTACCGTGGTGATCTCGGTGCGAATCTGCTCCAGCCGCAGCTGCTCAAGTGATTTCAGCGTCACCCGAATAGTCTGCTCCAAGCCGGGGCGCGAGATAAAGTCCTGGGTATGCGGGACATAACCCTCCTTGCGCACCTCAATCTGCTGACTCACTGCCATAAGTTCCAAGGTTTGGTTGGCCAAGCCCCGGAACTCGCCGTTAATATAGAGTTCGGCATCGGCTGGTTCTGTGGCGATCCTGACTGTTGCCGTGATGGGAATCAGTTCAACCTGCATTGCCGACTCCTCGCCCGAGGCAATGCGCAGCATTTTTTTGGCAGACTGGAAACCATTCAGAAAAAAGGTCAGTTCATGATTTCGATCTGGCTGCAATGCCACTTCCAGCGGTGTCAGACCTTGGAACTGGCCTCCGACCGTAACACTGGCCCCGGCTGGCTGGCTCTGGATAAACACCAGTCCATCAGCAGGCTCCAACTCGACTGGCGGCAGGACAATATCTTCACCGGCAAGTACCTCGAAGCGTTGCTGCCAAGCCTTGTGTCCAGCCAGTTTCAGGGTTACCTCCCGCTTGCCCTGCAATATCTCGGCACTCAATGGTGTCGTCCCCACAGTTTCGCCATCAACAATGATGGCAGCACCGGACGGGTTAGAAGCAAAAGAGAATACCGCCCAAGCCGGTTCCAGCCGGGCCTCATGACTTTGGGGTAGCGACCGACCCTCAACTGAAAGTGTGGTGGCATAATCCTGATACCGATCCTTGCTTATGGCCAAATGGTGCTGACCCGGTTCCACCAACAGATCTGTCAGCGGTGTCTCACCGACGTCCACGTCATCAATTCTGACCCGTGCGCCCGGCAAATCATAAGTTGAGATACTAACCCTCCCGGGCAGCTTGCGCAGGGAATAAGAATGAGTCTGTGCAGACTCTTCATTAACGGTCAGTTCTGTGACATTGTCATGATAACCTGCATTTTTCAGGTTCAGGGTATAAGTGCCGGCACGAATCAGGAATCGCTGTCCCAGCCGTACATTCAAGCCGCCGTCAATGTCTACTTCTGCGGTCACAGGGTCAACGTCGACAAAAACCGATTTTGCTGTAAGCACAAACCATCCGGCGGCTACCGAGACTAACACGACCACCGCTACTACGGCATAAAACCAGTGAAATTTGAAGGTTAACTTGCCCGCATCAGCCTCGTGCGGCTTAAAGTCGATAGGGACTATGGGGTCTTCTGCCCCTTGGCCGGGTGCGCTGTTGTCCAAATGGGACATAACCTATTGTCCGCTAGAGGCAACCACACGCTCAACACAGCGGACTTCAATTGCTGCAGGTGTCTGCCCAAATCCAACCACGAACTCTTGCCGCACATCGCGGTAACCTATGCGCTTGCCTACCGCTACATAGCGGCCAGGCTTAAGACTCAGCGTCTGCTGCTGAAACAGTCCCAGCTGACCAACCCTTAACAATGTCACATCGGTAAGGTTGTCAGACATTAGCACAATCTCTTCTGGGATTTGTGCGTTCAGCAACAGCTGCTCCAGCTCATCAAGCTGGTTCTGTAGACGGGGTCCCGGCGCGGGAATATCCCTGGCGGTAAAATAATAACCGCGGGTCTGCTCAAACACCTGGTCTTCCGCCAGCCGTTCCGGATTATCAATAGCATGCACAAGAAAGGCATCAAGGTTGGCCCGCTGGTTGGCGTATACGCGACCGTCGTTGGCAAAACTGAGATTGGAATCAATAGCGATCACCCCATCATAAGCCGCCACTGCCTCCGCCCAGTGCTCACTGGTTTCCGCGATCTCTATTTCCTGTCGCAGTGCATTGATGCGAGCATTGGCAACCGCCGTTTCAGTCTGCACGATGGCTGCCTCAGCCTCAGCCTGGTTGATACCAAGACCGGCGGCGCGCTGAAAGCTGGCAATGGCCCGCTCTGGATCTTCAGCCTCCAGATAGGCATAGCCCTTAGACATGATGCGGGCAAAGTCAATTTCGGTCAGCTGCTTCTGGACTGCGGCCAGCTTGCCAGGGACCACCTCATTATAGCTGTCCAGATCCAGAACTTCCTGATAGCGATCTCTGGCAGCTTCCAGCTGGCCAGCATCAACCAGACCATCTGCCTCTGTCAGCAGGGTCAGTACATCCTCCAGCACACCGGCTCGCTGCAGACCGATCCGCGCTACCTCATTATCGGAATCCAGCACCAAGACAAGGGCAAACTGTTGCCGAGCCGCTTCAGCATCACTTGTCGCCAGTGCCTGCTGCGCTTCATTCAGTAGCCGTTGCAACGCTTCCGGCACAGTGGCCAGTAATTGCGCCAGAGCATCACGACCGCGTTGATAGGACTCCTTAGCCTGTAGATACTGCTGGGTGCGATAAAAGTCATCGCCGATGGTTGCCTCAGCCAAAGCCTCCGTATAGGCATCCTGACCCCAGGCATTCACCTCAAGGGCATCAAGTTCTGCCTGATGTTCCAGCAGCTCAGCCAGTACATCCTGGGCTTCCTTGCGTTGCTGAGAACGCTGCGCCTCTTCAAAGGGGGAAATTGCCGACTGGGGCTGAGAGGACTCAGGGAGAACCGGGTTAATTAGGGCATCGCGGCGTTCCAGCGGAAGTTCATACTCGCTGACTATTGAGGGCAGTACAAAGATAACCAGCAGTGCAACAATGGCGAGCCCCCCTAGCCCCAACCACATCAAGGGAGACGGTTTGTTCCGTGCCGGAGGCGCAATTTGTTGTGCTATCCGCTCTGCATCTGCAGTTGCCAGCAGGTCAGCTATTGGTGCCGGTTTGTCCAGTTTGTTTGCTGACATATCCAGATTCACCAGCTGTGGGTATCACCCTCCGGACGTTAGTCACGGTATCGGATTAAAGCTGACCCAGTTCCTCGGCATACAGATCTGCCAGGATGTCCCGCCACTGTGCATATTGCTCTTCAACCGTGCCTGAGAGGGTGATTGTACGATCGTCCAATGTGATGACCTGGGGTGCCACAGCATCCTCCAGTGACTGGCCCAGCTCCTCCATGGCCTCCATATGCATGCGGGCTTCGTTCTGGCGATCAAATCCGCTCTTGATCAGATAGGCCCCGGCACCAACACCGACAGCACCACTGGCCTGGGTGCCGTAGTTGCCTCCTTGTGTAGCAGCGGCAATGCCACCGACAACCGCCGCCGTGCCGGCAATGAACCGCCGTCGTGCCGAATCCCGCAACTCACGCAAGGTCACGGTCTCCTGGTAGCTCTGCTCACGCCAAGAATCATAGGGCAGACGCATCTGCCTGCAGTAGGTGGCATAGTAATCTTGGACCGTATCAATGAACATGAAGTCACGTTCACGAATGTCCTGAATCCGGTTCAGCAAGGGGTCATCCACGGCAGGCAGAGCGTTCAACTGCAGGTGCCCGTTTCGGTTCCGGCTCAGGTAGCCGGAGAAAACCTCTTCAGAAAAGCGTTGTGCAAACAAAATTTCGGAAACAGTGCGGATTTCCCGAATATCCTGCTCGTTCAGGTTGCGTTCACGGTAAGCCAGCAGGTCATTGGCAATCTTATTGTAGATCACCTGAAACGGGTCGTTCTTCTGGCGTTGAGTCGCCTCGTAATTGAAGCGGCTTATTACCTCTTCATATTCCTTGACAAACCACTGTACGCCGCGGGAATCAACCACCTCAATTCGCATGGCCATGGCTTCGCCATTTGACTCCAGCAAGGTTCCAGTAATCTTGACATCCATAGGGCTGGAGTCATTGGGTAGCAGTCGCACGATGCCCCAGTTGGCCGAGCGTTGCAGTGTGTCGGACAGCAGGTATGGCACATAGCGTGATTCAGCCACCCGCACTTGGCCGTTGGTCAGTTCCTCCTGATCATCGCTCAGCTCATCAAGACCCGGGTCAAAGATGCTGACTCCCACATCCAGCAGTAGCTCCTCCGGTACGCTCTGGCTACCCACCTTGACCGGTGTATAAGCCGTGGATTTGACTGTGTGTGTGGCACAGCCTGTAAATATTCCTGCCGCCAGAAGTGTCAGGATTCCCATAATCTGCTTCAATGATAATCTCATCACTTTTCACCTAAGCCGGTATAGGCTCTGTATTCATCCCAGAGTGCTTCACGCAGTTCCGGATCCGGTTCGGCCATTGCTGCCTCGCGGATCTGTCGAGCTACAACATCATCATCCCTTCCGCTCGGGATATCGTCGGGCGGTGGGAACGTATCTGCCGGAGCCTGGTCGGAAACCGGAGGACCATTGCTTGCCACCGATGCCGTTGACTGGGCATCAGACCCGGTCGGTTCCATGAACTGCGGCTGATTTTGTGCTGCGCTACTCCCGCTGCCGCTTCCACTACCGGCACCATTGGCACCGGGATTAATGCTGCCTGCGGCATTGCTTTCGGTCTGCGCCCTCTCGCGTTCGCTGAGTATAAAGCCATCAAAAGTCTCATAGCCCTGGCGAAGCAGATCATCAAGTTTGGCCGCACGTTCAGCGGAGGTAGTAGCGGTGCCACTGCCCACCACGGACCCAGGGGGGAAGGAGCCGACCCGCCCGTTCTCAGTAGCTGACGGTTCTGAAGTATTTCCAGAGGTCGGCGGGACTGAACCAGTGCCGGTGTCTACTGGTGGGTTTACTCCACCTGGTATGGTATTTGGCAATGTATCAAGGCCGTAATCTCCACTAGGCGAACCCAAACCGCCAGAGGATCGACCTTCTGCCCCACTTTGGCCATTATTTGGCTCTTCCGTAGCTCCGACGCGAGTTCCCTGTCCTGTTTGCCCTTGGCTAGCTGGAAAGCGGGTATCTGCACCAGCATTCTGACCTGGTTCCAAACCGCCCTGATTTTTGCCTTGAGATTGACCGCCTGCCTGCTGAGATGTCTGTGCGCTGCTGGTTGGACTTCCTGGCTGCCCCTGACTTTGCGCCGGAAATGTAGCTGTGGGCATTGAAGAGGACGACCCGGGATTGCTGGCAGAAGGCATACCCTGGGAGGTCGAACTGGCACTGCTGCTACCCTGATTTGTGGATGACCGGGAGGATTGCTGGCCGGGACTTCCGGGCGAATTACTGCGGCGCTGGCCTGAGGCACTGGCCGGGTTGTTCGGTGTGCTGGCAACTGGTGGTGTCCCCGGCCTGGCACCGGTGCTGCTCGTCGACGGCATTGAAGGCATTGACGCACTGCTACTGGAGTTGCTTGAGGGCGAGGGCGGCATTGGCTGACTGGGACTGGAGGCACTCTGGGTTGATTGACATGTCATCAGCACTAGGCAACACCCACCAAGCACCAAAGATTTGAGTAGCTGCATGGCAGAAATCCTGTGACCAATAAGAGCCGCATTCTCACAAGCCCTAGCAGGATCATGGGGTCGTGGACTGCTCAGTCGCAATACTGAACACTTCGCGGAACTAGAAACGGGAGGTAGAAACATTTCAACGCTCTTTGCCAGTAATTTGGCCTAAAACCGGCAACTACCATAGTCGTTCTGCCGGATATTTCGATGCTGGTTCTCAGAATACCTACACCCTAATCGGAACCATTTAATGCTTGCTTAACCTGTAGAAACAGATGTTCGAATCTTAGCATTTCCTGATAAAAATTAGTACCAATACCTAATCCTGGTGTAGTTATCCTCTGAGGCCACAGTCAGGCCATCAACCACACGGGGACGAAACAGGAAGCGTCTTAATTCGCGGACCACTCGAGCTCTCAGGGGATCGTTTTGCACTGTTTCAGCTCCTAGAAATTGCACCTGTCTTACTTCACCATTACGTGTAACAGTAAAGCTGAGATCTAAAAACCCTACCATAAGTTCCGCTGCTGACGGACGTTCTGAACCCCGGAATAGCAAGCGTGGTTCGGTAATGAAGGTCGGGATCGCAATCACTTGCCCAAAAAGGCACTGCAATAGTGCTTCACCATTATCCTGATCGGCCAGCAGGTTCCAGGCCTGCTTGTAGTGCTCTTCCGCCGCCCGCCGCTTCTGGAACATCAGATACCAGTCACCAAGATTGGCATGGGCTTCTGCCAGTGGCCAAGGCTCATTTGCCGCTTCCTCGAATACTGAAATCACCTCCAGCAGTGCACTTTCCCCGGCTTCGAATCCCACCGGAGAACCCAGAACTCCCTGATTTAGTCGTGCCGCCAGCAAATCCTGAGTTATCAGAAAATCCGCACGAGTCAACTCTGCCATAAGATCGGGGTTGCGAGCCACTAGATAGGCCGAGTCAGCAATACTCTGTAGATAGGAAACAAACCGCTCATCCTGTCGCCCAAAATGCAGTTGTACCAGTCTGGCGGCGGTCTCCAGCAAAATCTGAGCACTGCTCAGGCGCAAGCCAAGGGTTTCCCCAAAGCCCATGTTGAAAGCCTGCAGGTGCCAGTGGGCGAGCTGTGCCATCACCGGTATCATGCGCGGGTCTTCTGCGCCATAGGCACGATGCTGCACATAGAACAGGTAGTTGTAGTAGAGATCAGCGTTTGACCAGTCTTGCAGTGCCAAATAACTTTCAATCAGTTGCATAACGATGGGAATCTGTTCTGTGGTATGCAAACCCTGGTTGATGCGACTGATGTGCATAGCGCGATCCAAACTCAACACGGCACTGTCATGATCCCCCTGCTGTTGCATCAAACTCCCATGAGCAGAGAGTTGTTCAATTAATCCTGGATCCCAGACTCCGCCTCCGGCCTCAATTTCCTCCATTATGTTTTGGTATCGCTGGATACTGCGAGCCCGGTCTTCGTTAGGATTAGGTTCTGATTGATTGGTTAATTGTGCTGGGGGCAGAACAGGATCAACCCCGGGTGTATAGACGAAGGGGATATCCACATAAATTACCCGATTCCGTGCCATTTGGTCGGCTGACGCTTCCTCCTCAACCTCGGGTACTGGTTCTGCATCTTCGGCTGCTATCTGCATAGGATCCGATTGCTGAGCCAGAGCTGCCTGACACAACAGCAGGGCCAGCGGTAACCAGCAGATGTGGATGGGGTCTCGAAGAAAACTATAGAACTGCGTCAACATGACTTGAGGATGCCTACTCTGTGTCCTGGCAATGTAAAGGATTTAGATTGTGAGCAAAAACAGACTTCATAGTTTACTGCAAGCCTGATGAAAATAAATGAAAACCGTACATCTGTCCTGAGGGCTGCCTAACAGTCTCAAGTCCTGCCTAGACATAGATCAGCGCAGAAGCATTCTCTAGTTTGATAATTGATATGATTGCAGGGAGTCCTTAACAAATTGAGTAAGAATTCCATATGTATTGAGGAGCAATTCATGAACTGCCCAAAGTCACATAAATTACCAGTGAGAAGTGTCTGAACTGACAATTAAAATGCCGCTTGTATAATGGACTGGTCTTTATCGGCTAACACAGCGAGCAATTGTGCATCTGTACGTTGAGGCTCTCGTTTCAATAAATGTCCAATTTTGGAAATTTGCACTCCAGGTTACATTGATTTCCCCAGAGGGCTTATTCACTTGAATACAGTTCCCAATGATCCGCAATGCCAAGTTCGATGATTAGTGCAGTACTTTCATTGAGATTATGCGCTGCAGTAAATACAACCTTTGTGTCCAGAAATAGATGGCTAATTAATAATTCTTTACGACTTCAATGGTGCGTTTCTTTGTCCGCTCCATGATCTGGTCTTCCCTATCCCATTCCGAAATTTGCTCATCGCTATAGAAGTCGACCCCCTCCATAAGGGGTTGGTTTAATCAAAATTGTATTGTCTTTCGCTTCGAAAAATAGAGGCTCATCTTACTAAATGCCCATTCTTTTTCTGAGTTTCGCAGGTAATTTAATCTATCCACAGCTTGACACTATTGCTATTACAGTTATTGGTTAGATTCCATATTCTTGACCATCGATTTCAGTATATCAAATTTTCCAGATCACTGAATTTGTTAATTGAAATAATTGGCTACCGCCAACTCACTTACATCCCCGCACTAGAATTACAATTTTTTATGCGCTTTCAATAAGCACGGGCTCGCTCTCAGAATTACGCTCGCATAAGACCTTGAGCTGCGCCGATTTTGACACTCTTGCGGTGAACACAACCGGAGTGCGGAAAGCTACTTAGGCCTCTAATAACAGCAACAGTCCTAGCCAATGATGCAAATGCCCTTCCATATTAGGTCAACGGCATATCTTTGCATTTGCACGCCCATCCCTTAGCGAGCAACTGGTTACGGCTGATTACTCTGTTGTCAGGACAGCAGGCTGACTAACAGAAGTGGGTCATTCTTCGGCAGCAGTTCGGGTAAGTAGAAGATTACCCCAGTTGTCTGTTTCCACTTCCCAACCTGGTGACACCCATGTCGTTGCCGAGAACTCAGTAATTACTGCCGGGCCAGCCAAACATTCACCAGTCCCCAACTCGCTACGGTCCACCAGAATTGCAGGATTGTCGCAGCCATGAACCTGGGTATGCTTTAAGTGTTGACTACGGCCTGCCGTTGGGACAGCTGACGGTAACTCAAGCGGCTTTTGCCTGACAAGAATCTGCACACAAAGATTGACGATTTCCGTAGCGGCGTGTAGCGAATAGCCATAACGCTGCTGGTGTAGTGCGGCAAAAGCGGCGGCACTGCCCTCCAGATCTGACCAGGGCACCTTCAATGTGTAGGACTGACCGACATAGCGGAGTTCCACACTGCGCATGGTCATCAGATCGCCAACGGGCAGTCCCTCTGCCTGCAACTCATCACTCCCCTGCTGCTCCAGCTCAAGAAACAGTGGATCCAGCTGCCGTGCAGACAACTCTGCCACGGCTTTGCCAACGGTATGCCTAAACTGGCGACCGCGTACTGCCACCAGCATGCCCAAGGCCGACAACACACCACCCCTGGCTGGCACCATGGCGCACCGCATTTGCATGGCTTCGGCCATGGCACAGACATGCAGACCGCCGGCACCACCGAAACTGGTCAGCATAAAATCCCCAGCATCATGACCGCGGTTTACCGAAATCTCCCTAATGGCCTGTGCCATATGTTCATTGGCGATATGGATAATCCCCAAGGCCGTGTCCTCAATTGACATTTCCAATCTCTGAGCTAGACAACCCACCGCCATACGGGCTGCTGTCGCATCAAGCTGCAGGCTGTCAGCCAAGGTGAATGAAGTTACCAGCCGCCCGAGCACAACATTGGCATCGGTCACAGTAGCATGGGTGCCGCCACGCCCGTAACAGGCCGGCCCAGGATCGGCACCAGCGGACTCTGGCCCGACCTGGAGCATTCCGCCACTATCCACGTAGGCAATTGAGCCGCCGCCAGCACCGATGGTATGCATATCCACCGCTGGTACCGCCATGGGATAGGGGCCTATACGGCCTTCGGTGGTGATGCCAATGTCACCATCCAGTAGTGCCACATCTGTGGAGGTGCCCCCCATATCAAAACTGATGAGCCTGTTATTACCAGTCTGCTGACCCAAAAAGCGGACCGCAGCAAGTCCTCCGGCTGGCCCTGAAAGCAGTAGATGCACAGCGGCTTCTGCTGCCTTGTCGGCTGCGATGGTTTCACCAGTAGATTGCATGACTTGCAGGTGGCTGCCAGCCAGTTCCTGTAGTAGCCCGGACAGATAAGCATGCACCACCGGACCAAGTGCCGCATTCAGCCAGGTGGCGATACCTCGTTCATATTCACGGTACACTGGCAATACGGTCGAGGAGCGGCTCACCAGCAAAGTCGGATCAGTTACCTTGATAGCGGCTTCAATCTCTTTTTCAAAGCGGTTGTCTACAAAGGAAAACAGCATATTGATGGCAACGGCCTGCGGTTTCAGTTCCCGCAGAGTTGCCAACAGCCGACTCAGCTCCTCGGCATCTAGCGATTCAAGCACCTCGCCATTAGCAGACAGGCGACCTCCAGTCTCCAGGCATAGCTCTGGGGCAACAGGTGGTGAGATTTCCGGGAACTCCAGCGCATAGAGCTGCGGCCGTGTTTGTCGGCCCAAGCTGAGTAGGTCGGCAAAACCATAATTGGTGATGAATGCAGTCCGTGCAGTGTTGCCCTCAAGTACCGCATTGGTCGCCACTGTACTGCCATGGATAATTTGCAGACGATCACTGCCCAGCAATGCGGTGAGACCGAGATCTTCAAGTCCCTGCATAATGGCACGCTCTGGTGCCTTCGGGGTGGAGAGGATTTTATGCAACCTTAGTTCTAGGCCGCTACAGGTATTCGCTAGGGGTGAATTTGTCTTGTCGGGTATAGTTAGACAGACAAAGTCGGTGAATGTACCTCCGGCATCTATTCCAAGAAAAGTCGTTGTAGTCATTGCGCTGTTTTTGCTCAACCGAACTGGAGTGGCAATTATAACGGCAATAAAGCCAGTCGCACGGTCTTTCGCTGCTTCCGCTTATCTTACTTGTTGCAGTCTGCCAGCAGGGCGCGCGCTGCCTCTCCACTTATATCGATTGTCGGTCCAATCAGGACATACCTGCTGTGCAGAGCACTAAGCTATTTCGGTTACCGAAAAACCTGCGGTAACATACAGTAACGATAGTTTGACAAAAACTTGAAATATCCAGAAGTTGACCATATGTTGTATATATGTTCAGTTTCAACCAACCAGACTCTGTCTTGATTTTGGGCAACTGAAGTGCTGAACTGACAGTTTATGGGCATGTGCCTAATGATGTTTTTCTGGGTTGAAACTTCCTGACATAAGTTGCGTGGTATAGAAGGGTCTGCATATGTATAAGCCGTCAATGCGGCATAACAGTATTGAATAATGGAGAATAAGAAATGGGTAACAAGAGTTTTTTGGCAATATTAATTCTCATGTTTGGAGTTTTAATCATAGGGTTAATGATCGGGCTGCCCATTTACGGAGTCTGGCAACAGGGTTTGCGTGGAGAGGCCTCACTGGCCAGGGCCGAGCAGGAGCGGAAGATTGAGGTTGAACAAGCCAGAGCTGAGCGCGATGCCGCCGTTCTGCGGGCCGAAGCCATCCAGATCGTTGGCGAGGCCGCAAGCCAATTCCCGGAATACCGCTATCAGGAATTCCTGGGTTCGCTTGGGCAGGCCCTTCGTGAAGGTAGCGTCGAACAAATCATCTACTTGCCTACCGAGGCTGGGGTGCCGCTTATGCGCCCGCTGAACTAGCGGCAATGCCAGAGGAAAATCAAACTGAGCATGTAAGGGGCAAACGCAACATTTGGCGAGGAATGTAGCATCTGCTTTCAATATACTTGCGAATTGCAAGCGATTCACATGGCTAGCTTTTGCTGATATAGATAACATAACCTGTTTAGCAGGGCATGGAAGGCAAGTCTTTCATGCTTTTACCCTGCTTGTAACACTTATACTGTCCGGGATATCTGGTAGCATTAAGTAGAAAATCTCAAAAGGCAGACCCGGCGCATAGGATTCTTTTCTTAAAAATATCCCCCGCAGTACTATTCGAAAATAGCCAAACCTCATAGATGGAGTAGCAAAATTGCAACCGTGAGTTACACCACCGCTAGCACCGGTTCATACCTACTTTGCCACGCCTGTTCCGGCTCTGGCATTGTGGTTATGTGTGGAGTCCGTCCACCCGGTTCGGAATACTTCCGGTACAGGATTCTGTTTTGCCTGAACTTCCCGAGGTAGAAACCACTCGGCGCGGTATTGCACCGTACCTGCAGCAACGCAAAGTGCTTTCAGTTGTCATTCGCCAACCGCGTCTGCGTTGGCCCGTTCCGAAAGCATTATCGAATGAATTGCCTGGTAATGTGATTAGGGCTGTTGAGCGCCGTGGGAAATACCTGCTGCTAGATTGTACGGTGGCTACCGCGATTATTCATCTGGGTATGTCAGGCAGTTTGCGCATTGTTGACCCGAAGCTTAAACCTGCCAAGCATGATCATTTTGATTTTGTGCTGGACTCATCAAAAGTGCTGCGCTACACCGATCCACGCCGTTTTGGCTGCCTGTTATGGCACAGCGGTGACATCCACAAGCACTGGCTGATTAACCATTTGGGGCCCGAGCCTCTGACCGATGATTTTAGTGGAGAGCTTCTGCATGAATCTAGTCGAAAGCGCAACATAGCGGTTAAACCATTTATCATGGAGAGTCAGGTTGTAGTCGGTGTCGGTAATATCTACGCCAATGAAGCCCTTTTTCTCGCTGGCATTCACCCCACGCGCTCGATCAGGCGCATCTCGCTGGCCCGCTATGACATACTCGCTAGCTGCATAAAGGATGTGCTTGGCCGAGCCATTAAGGTTGGAGGAACCACGCTGAGGGATTTCACCAGCAGCAGTGGTGAGGCGGGATATTTCAAGCAATCGCTGTTTGTTTATGGTCGCGGCGGTCTTGAGTGCAAGCGTTGTGGCGAACTGCTAAAAGAGATACGCCTTGCCCAGCGCAGTACGGTGTTCTGCTCTAAATGCCAAAGATGAGCTATAAATCAGCGGCTTTCATGGCTTGAGCCACCGCAGGATGCACGAACTTGGAAATATCTCCGCCATAGGCCGCAATCTCCCTGACCAAGGTAGATGAGATATAGGACAGATGCTCTGCCGGTGCAAGAAACACGGTTTCAATTTCAGGTTCAAGCACCCGGTTCATACCCACCAGTTGAAACTCATACTCAAAGTCAGCCACTGTGCGCAGACCGCGAAGAATGATCCGAGCATTGCAGGATTTGACGAACTCGATCAACAAGGAGTCAAAAGATCTGACTTCCGCATTCTTGACATGACCGAGCACTTCCTGCGCCAGTGCCACTCGGGTCGCCGCAGGCAATGTGCCATGTTTTTGCAGGTTAGTTCCGATGGCAACAATTACCTGGTCGAACAGCTTTGATGCGCGTTCTACAAGATCTGTATGACCGTTCGTAATCGGATTAAAGGTACCTGGATAGACTGCTATTTTCATCCTTACTGACCTAAAGTTGCCCATGGTTGGACATATTTTAGCCAATTGACGAGAATCGCTCAATCAACCGGATTTACGTGCGGAATGACAGGCCGGATGAACGAAAGCTTATTGGACTGCAAGATACTGCAATATCCTGCTCTCCAGCCACTGCTTACCATTGCCAGCCTTGAAACCAACATGACCTCCACCGCATTGAAGCTCGAAATTAAGACTGGAAGACAGCTGATGTGGCTGCGGTAGGGCCGAGGGTGGAATCATCGGATCATCTTGGCTTTGAATCAGCAGGGTAGGCGTGTTGATGCGCTTGAGATAATGGATACTACTGCATTGCTCATAATAATCCTCGGCATCAATAAATCCGTGCAGAGGTGCTGTGACCTTGTCATCAAATTCCCAGATGGAGCTTATCGTCGCAGTATTACCCAACGCCAGTAGCTTTTCCAACTCAGCGGCGACACCAGTTGACAAGAAATGCTGCTTCTTGCTTTCCAACGCACTCAGCAACCTGCGGGTGAAGTAGCGGCCATAGATCTGCGAAAGACCATTCATCATGAATCGAGAGCAGACCGCCAGGGAAAACGGCGTTGATACCGCTACAGCCTTCACGGGTTGCCCAATGGCAGCGGCTGATTCTGCCAGCCATTTCAGTAGCACATTGCCTCCGAGGGAGTAGCCAACTATCACAAAGTCCTGCTGTGGATAGCGGATAGACAGGGCTGTTAACACCTCGTCAAGATCCTCAGAAACGCCGGAATGATAGCTCTTGGCTTTGCGATTGACCTCACCGCTGCAACCGCGCAGGTTCAAGGCTGCACTGCAAATCCCGGCCCATCCAAGCTTTCTTTGCAGAGACAGCACATAGGAAGACTCCGAACAACCGCACAATCCATGCACAATCAGAGTTATGGTCTGGCCAGCTCGGTTATTAGTATCAGCACCGGGTTTCTGTGCTGTCCAGTCTAGATCAATAAAGTCTCCGTCACTTAGCTCGATTCGCTCACGATGACGCAGGATCGGAGAGGCACCTGCAAACCTGCGCCACAAGGTTTGTGCATGCCCCCCGGGCAGCCACCATGCAGGCCTGAAAGAGTGCGGATCACATGCATTGCGATGAGATGATATGTTCACAAGCTCAGTTGTCCTGCACTTTTGCACTTCCATTCATCACCGCCATCAAATTTAAATCGTTTTGGTATCAGCAGTATATTCCCGTATTCGAACATTTCCTATGATAAGCCAAAACACTTAAAATACCGAAGGTTTGCAATATTGTTAGGAATTCGGTTCATACTGCCAGAGGGAAAAATGTACTTGCCCGGCCTTGCTTGACTTGAGATTGGTAAAGCAAGGTAACAGATCTTTCGTACCCATGTCCTTGCTACATTCAAGATAAACCAATGCTCCGGCGTTGAGTAGTCTGGCAACTGCCAGGGCATTGCAGGTAGTTGCACTCAGTTCCTGTTCAAAAGGAGGATCAATAAAAACCAGATCGTAGCCCTGACCGGGTACCGCTGACTGAATCCAGTCTTGAGCTGTGCAGATACTGACCGTTGCCGACCTTGTCTGCAGTAAGGCCAGATTGCGCTGCAAAGAGTCAGCCACTTGCTGGTTAATCTCCACAAACTGGACCGAAGCAGCACCTCTAGATAGAGCCTCAATTCCCAAAGCTCCACTGCCAGCAAACAGATCAAGGCAACAGGAAGCAGCAAGGTGGTTACGCAACCAGTTGAATAATGTTTCTCGAACACGGTTGCTGCTGGGCCTGAGACCCTCGACAGCAGGAAACCGAATGAGCCGACTACGCAGATCTCCACCAATGATACGCAGCTGATTACAGTCTCGCAGTCTTCTGGAGTGTCTGGGCATGATTCTTTGGTGTCGGGATTTATGTGAGGCTGCCATGGTTTAAGCCACGCTGTTTTGCAGTTGCTGTGCCCCGGATGATGTGTTTATGGCTGGAACTTGGACCGTACCAACTCGTTGTATGCATCTTCACAAACCGACTTTCTGACCTGGATTGTTTTCTGTAAATGACCGATAGGGACTGTCCCGGCAATCAACGGAGTGATAGCATACTATGTCTACATCAAGCCACCATCCGTACTAACAGATTGCGGGCAGTCAACTTCAGAGTAGCTTTACATTATGCTTGGTTTCGGGAAGAACAAAAATGATCCGGTTTCGCCGACCACTGTGTCAGAGCCGGATGGGACTGGATTTTTTACCCGTCTGAAGAGTGGACTTGGTCGCACCCGAAGCCGTTTCGGCGAGGGCCTACAGGCTCTGATTCACGGAAAAAAAACCATCGACGCTGTGGTGCTGGACGAGGTTGAGACTCTATTGCTGACATCCGATGTTGGGCTTGAAGCCACTGAGCAAATCATTGGCAATCTGAAGCAACAACTGAAACGCAGCCAGCTCGGCAATGCTGACGAATTTATGGCCAGGTTAAAATCCGAACTGGAGATCATACTGCAAGTCAGTCATCAACCGCTGGAAATCGAAGTCCGACAAGCACCCTTTGTAATTTTGATGGTCGGGGTCAACGGGGTTGGCAAAACCACCACTATCGGCAAGCTGACAAAACGCTTTCAAGCTCAGGGCAAAAGCGTCATGCTGGCAGCGGGAGATACTTTCCGGGCTGCGGCAGTAGAACAGTTGCAGGTATGGGGCAAGCGCAACGGAGTGCCGGTAGTTGCTCAGCAAACTGGCAGCGACAGTGCCTCGGTGATTTTCGATTCCCTGCAGTCAGCTCGAGCAAAATCCATTGATGTACTCATTGTCGACACAGCCGGTCGTCTGCACACCAAGGGCAACCTGATGAATGAACTGGAAAAGATTGTGCGGGTACTGCGCAAGCAGGATGCCGAGTTGCCCCATGAGGTTATGCTGGTACTGGATGCGACCACGGGACAAAATGCCCTTAGCCAGGCCCAATCCTTTCACGAAACCTCACAGCTCACCGGAATCACCCTCACAAAACTTGACGGCACTGCCAAAGGTGGTGTGGTCTTCGGGCTGGCAAAAAAACTCGGCCTGCCCATTCGTTTTATTGGTGTCGGTGAACAAGTCGAAGATTTGCGCCCCTTTGATGCTAAAGAATTTATTCAGGCACTATTCGCCGATTAGCCGTAGTGGTCGGAGCCGAGCCTGTCTGAATCACAGCAAGCTGTTTGCGGCATTGAGGCTGGTAGGCGCAGACTGGCACCCGCAAACTTGCTAAAATTTGAAGTAAGCGAGTGCTTACATACTCTGAACCCCAATGAAATTAAAGAACTAGACTTCTCTGATAATTATGCTTTGAGCCGATCTTTCTTTGGTCGGTGTTGGGTCAGTCAACTGACTGGCGACAACAAGACCTCAATCATGTTCAGCTTGCAGAATAGTTTGCAGCTCAATGCTGAATTTGCTTCTGGCTGACTAGATCTTTTTTTTATTGAATTTTGTCTTAATTTAGCTGCAATATCTATGTAGATAGCGTAATATACTGAATTAATGATTGAAGTTTTGTGAAAGCAAAAGCATGATTTTTGACTGCAAACCTTGAATTTCTGCTGCATCAACCCCACGAATTGATATAGGTATAAACAAACCGGTAATCGGATTAACAAGAACTGTCGTAAACACACAAGGTGCGGAGGTCGATAATTAACTACCTTATGAGATGAATGCCAAGAACTGATTGGTCTTCCACAGAAGGGGTAGCATAAAGCAGGGTAAAGTACTTGTTAGACTTACGCATCAACAGGACTAATAGCAAATCGGAACAACGGATAGGTGACAGCAGGCGATTTAATGTGCTAACGTAGATGTCTTGCGTGCTGATTGCTTAACTTAAGCAGGCCACCTTCGATAATCAATGGATAATACATTCGCCCAACGGAATTTACGGGAGTCTGAGAGATTAAATGAGTACAGGTAAAGGCTTACAACTAATGGAACTGGCTACGCCAGGTCGTGACTTGACAGCTTATATTGCGACTGTCAACAGCATAGCCGTGCTGACACCTGAGCAAGAACTCGAATTGGCAAGGCAGCATTACTATGAAGATGATATAGATGCTGCTCGTCAACTGGTCATGGCGCACCTCCGTTTTGTGGTGCACATGGCCAAAACCTATTCAGGTTATGGACTTTCGCAAGCCGACCTTATTCAGGAGGGAAACATTGGCCTGATGAAGGCGGTAAAACGCTTCAACCCCGAGGTAGGGGTACGGCTGGTTTCATTCGCTGTACACTGGATCAAAGCAGAGATGCATGAGTACATCCTTCGGAACTGGCGCATTGTGAAAATTGCCACCACCAAGGCGCAACGCAAACTGTTTTTCAATCTGCGCAGCTCCAAGAAAAAGCTGGGCTGGCTGAATAATGAGGAAGCTGAAGCCGTGGCAGAGGAACTTGGTGTTGACACCAAGGTGGTTCGCCAGATGGAAGGACGCATGAGCGCCTTCGACGCTCCCTTTGATGCCGAGCCTGAAACTGAGGATAACAAGGGCTATACTGCTCCAGTCAACTACCTGGAGGATAATAAGTCCGATGTCACCGTTATCCTTGAGAAGGAAGAGTGGGAGGAAATCAGTCGCAGTCGTTTGTATGTTGCCTTGAATGAACTGGACGAACGCAGCCAAGATATTCTGCGCAGTCGTTGGTTACGCGATAACAAGGCAACCTTGCATGAACTTGCTGACAAGCATGGTGTTTCTGCCGAGCGCATCCGTCAGCTGGAAAAAAATGCAATGAACAAGATTAAGGCCAGTCTGCCATGCTGGATATCTGATCTTCCAGTACCCGCGTAACCATACAGACTTACAGACTGACCAGAAAACTTACTGTAATGGCATTCGCTGAAATTGGTTAAATTCAAGAGCCGCGCTTGTCGCGGCTTTTTTATGCCCGCACCTGTTGCCTGCCTAACCGGGAATAGGCAGCGATGTGAAGGCTACTGAGATCGTGGCTTTCCGCCATCATTGGCAAGACCCTAAGTTGACAAAACACCCATGTCCAGATCGGTTATTTTTGTTGCTGCACTTAGCGGGTTCCTGGCTGTAGCCCTCGGTGCTTTTGCTGCCCATGGCCTGGAAACACTTCTAAATCCAGACCTGCTGGCTACATTCCACACTGGCGTTGACTATCATATGAGCCATTCACTGGCACTGCTGGGTACCGGGATTCTGCTTCATTTTTTTCCAAAAAACCGAACACTACAGACCAGTGCCATTGCCTTTTTGCTTGGTATCATTGTTTTTTCGGGCAGCCTATATCTTTTGAGTCTCTCGGGCATACGCTGGATTGGCGCAGTAACACCCATTGGCGGCGTGGCTTTTCTGGTCGGGTGGGTCAGCGTGGCAAGCTTCGCTTGGGCACTGGACCGGTAGAAGCAACCCCACCAACACTGAGTCATTGCATTTCTATGGTTTCAGTGAATAAAAGTCTGGGCTGATAAGATGCAAATCACCGTCAACGGAGAAAAACACAAAGTTGAAAAATGTCTGGTACTTAGCGATCTGCTGACTTTGCTACAGTTGTCTTCAGACCAAGGTAAACTGGCAGTGGAGATAAACGGACAGATAGTGCCTCGTAGCCAGCATCAGAATTATCTGTTGACCGAGCAGGATGTCA
Organism: Gammaproteobacteria bacterium; assembly: GCA_026710425.1. GTDB lineage: Bacteria > Pseudomonadota > Gammaproteobacteria > Pseudomonadales > Pseudohongiellaceae > UBA9145. The sequence continues at coordinate 7,929 of JAPORB010000247.1, read as the reverse complement.
TTGAGATTGTACAGGCCATTGGTGGCGGTTAACACCAAGGGTAATCGGATGTTGATGGTTGTTATCACTAGGCGGAGAATTACAGCTAAACAATGAACTCAGCTCAGGACAAGCCTTTGGTTGTAGCAGGTAAAACCTACAGCTCACGTCTGATTATCGGTAGCGGTAAATACAAGGACTTCGATCAAAACTTACATGCCCTGGAGACCAGCGGGGCTGAAATGATCACGGTGGCGATCCGGCGTGTAAACCTTGGTCAACATCAGGATAAACCCAGCCTGCTGGACATCATTTCACCTGCACACTTCACCATTCTACCTAACACTGCTGGTTGCTACAGTGCCAAGGAGGCCATAAGGACCTGCCGAATGGCCCGGGAATTGCTGGATGGCCATACGCTGGTAAAACTGGAAGTGCTGGGCGATGACAAAACTCTTTACCCCAATGTTACAGAAACTCTGGTGGCCGCCGAGACTCTGGTCAGGGAAGATTTTAAGGTCATGGTTTATACCAGCGACGACCCGCTTATCGCGATGCGGCTAGAGGAAATAGGCTGCGTGGCGGTAATGCCTCTGGGCGCACCCATCGGTTCCGGGTTGGGTATTCGCAACCCCTACAACATCCGCATGATCCTGGAAAACGCCAATGTGCCGGTAATCGTTGATGCCGGGGTTGGAACCGCTTCAGATGCCAGCATTGCCATGGAGTTGGGCTGCGACGGAGTATTGATGAACACAGCCATTGCCGAGGCTGATAATCCGGTGTTGATGGCTTCAGCCATGAAGAAAGCGGTCGAATCCGGGCGTGAGGCCTGGCTCGCCGGACGCATGCCAAAACGCCTCTATGCCAGTGCCTCTTCACCAGTCGATGGCCGCTTTTTCTGACTCACCATGTCAATGCTGGCTGCTTTGCCAATTAACAACCTGAATCCACTCCCTGCGGCAGACATCGTCAATGCCAGCAAGCAAACCAGTCAAACGTCCTATACGCAGCTATGTCAGGCGTACTAGGCGACTTACCGTTTCCCAGCAACGAGCTCTTGACGGATTATGGCAGGACTATGTAATAGACTTTCGGCCACAACAAATGGATTTTGCGGCTTATTACCCCAAGGCGCAGCCTCTCACAGTAGAGATTGGATTCGGTATGGGCGACTCACTGTTGATCATGGCGCAGGAGCAAGCACAGATCAATTTCCTGGGTATTGAGGTTCACAAACCAGGACTTGGCAAGTTAATGCAACGGGCCAGCCTTGCCGGGCTAGATAACCTGAAACTCATGTGCCACGATGCAGTGGAGGTGCTCAAGCACTGTTGTGGTCCCGATTCCATCGACAGATTTCTTATGTATTTCCCCGACCCGTGGCACAAGAAACGCCATCACAAGCGACGTTTGATTCAGCCCAACTTTGTTTCGCTACTGGTAAGTCGCCTACGTCTTGGTGGCACGCTGCATTTGGCCACGGACTGGGAACCCTATGCCATGCAAATGATGGAAGTACTGGAGCAACAAACGCAGCTCAGTAATTGTCTGGGACCAGGTGGATACTGGCCTTATCCCGAACGTCCAGCCACCCGCTTTGAACAGCGGGGCAGACTTCTCGGTCACGGAGTGTGGGATTTGTTGTTCGAGAAAATCGGTTAGTCCGATCTCCTGCAGGGTTAAGCTGTTTAAAACCAGAAGCGATGCTCGTTCTGCTTTAGCCAATCTTCGTAGTTCTTGTACCCGGGGCAGATAGACTGCACAAGATTCCAAAAGTTACGGGAATGATCCATGTGCACCAAATGGCACACCTCATGGGTAATCATGTAATCAATGATGCTGTACGGTGCCAACATGATCAGCCAGTTATATTGTAGCACCCCCTCCGAAGTGCAGTGACCCCATTTTGACCGAGTTTTGCGCAGTCTGATTTCCCTGATTTTGTGTTCTACCCCCAGATAGCGTGACAGACCGCGCGCTCTTGGGATGATGTACTCACTCGCTTTATCTATCAGATCGTCTTCCATCAGTTCCCTAGCCCTCGCCGGTGTCAGCCTATACCCCTGGATAATGTACTGATCCCCTTCTGTAAAAACCTTCTGCTTGCGACTTTCCCGAAAATCAATCGTCAGTTCTCTGGCGCGATAGAAAATTTTTCCGCCACGTTCAACCCTCAGTATTTCCCTTTCGCGTTGAGCTTCTTCCAGTAGCTGTTGCTCGATCCAGTCCGTATTGGCCGAAATAAACTCACCAATTTCACGCTTAGATGCATGGTAGGGGCAACGCACCACCAGCTTGCGATGCTTAATGTACAGGGCCAAGGTCTTACGGCGGCTGCGCTGTATCTCACAGTCACAAGGTGCATGGTGCTGCCTGGAAGACACACTGATGTTAAGTGGCAACACCTTTGATCTAGTCATGGTCAGTGTGGCTTCCTCGCAATCAGACTGGCTGAAGCCCGTTTCGGATCTGACATCTCGCCTTCAGCATAATAAAGAATCTTCCATCCATCAAAGCACTGTTTCAGCTCACCAGGATTCAGCAGATACTCGGGATTGCAAGGCCTGCCATATTTGCGCTGGCTGATGGTGAATGTCTCATAAAAAATCAACCCACCGGGTCGTACCGCATTGCGAATGGCCGAAAATAACGGTCGATATAAATAATTGAACACTAATACCGCATCAAAACATTTATCATTCAGGGGTGCTTTGTCGAGCAGTTCAAAATCCACGTTCCAAATTGTTGCTCTGCATTTGCTTTCTGGTCCCTCAATCGCCTTGGTAATTTCTTCCAGAGCGGAGTCATTATTATCGGCAAAGGTGACCGGCAGTTTATGCCTTAACACAAACAAACCATTTCGTCCAGACCCGCAGGCCAGGTCCAGGACTCCGGTCGAGATATCAAGATCTAGCAGCAACGAAAGATGCTTGGATACCAAGTGAGCTACGCAGGCATGAGGGGGTGACATGGGAAATCCTGTAATAAGTTCACCTACAGCAATATTGATCAAGCAAGGCAATCAACAAGCTAAACTAACTCTCATAGGAATAAATTAAATCTATCACGGGAAACATTTGCTGGCACTCAATCTTTGCATTCCTGAAAATTAATGCTTGGTTAAGCATGCTGGGTAAATTCACATAGACTCTCTAGTGACTTACCAAGATTGAAGTTTTTCTCAAACTCAAGAAATTTAAGTATCCAATCATTTGCACCCACCATGAACTCATGCCAGTGAGTTTGTTTGGCCAGTTACCAATAGGTCTGGATCATATCCACATGATATGGGTTTTCGATCCGCTCGTAAAAAGCAAATTCTTTGAAAGGATTATCATGGTAGTTCAACTAAAAGAAGTTGAAGAACATGTGGCCGGAGGAGCATTTGACAATGCAGTTTTTGAAGATGAGCTTGAATAGTTCAAGCTTTGCTCCAGACTCAGAGAATGATATAAAAACGAAAACATGGAGCACTAGCTCTGGTTCAGTTGTTTCATCTAGCAGCCCAGAAATCGGCACAATACCACAGAAATCTTCAAAGTCTGACCATGGAAAAGGGCTTACTTTTTGCCAACTTACTTTCCCTTATATCCATTTGTTGTAGTGCATCAACATGACATATGAGATCTTCCAGAGGAAAAGAACGTTTTTTCGAGGATACCATTTAATGAATAGTCATTATTTCAAGAACTGAGTTTAGTCTATACTAGCCTCATTTGGATCTATACCTGAAGTCAGTCACAGTTAATAATTGCGGAATATTGGGAGACATGAACTGATACATTCTGCTTTACCCTCAGGGAGGGATAGTATTCGTCACCAAATCACTTTGAAGCCTGCCTCAAGCCTTCGTAAAAACTCTTTTCCTGTTGGCTGCTATGGTATTCTTACTTTATATTTTTGTGAATTTAATACTTGACGGGCAGACGGACCTCTGCTGAATTTAGTCTGTCTGTTTATAGCGTTATGATTCACCAGCAGATTCCTGCAGATTTATATACTAGCTAATGGGGGAATTTGCATTATCAATCCAACCACAGTTAATGAGAAAGTCTAAGGAAGTAGAACGCTATGAGTGAATACCAGTATTACGAATTTCGGGCGGTTGACCAGCAACTAACTGAAGATGAACAGAAAGAGTTGCGCCGAATCTCTTCAAGTGCCCGAATTACACCCACCAGTTTGATCGCCGACTACCAGTGGGGTGATTTCAGGGGGAAACCCGATGAATTGATGGAAAAGTATTTCGACCTGCACCTCTACCAAGCCAACTGGGGTTCCCAACGACTGATGGTACGTCTGCCCCGGTCCATGGTAAGGCAGGAAGAACTTGAACCATTCAAGACTGAGCTTGACTGGTTAAAGGTCTGGGAATCAGGTGACAATCTTATCATTGACATCTATCCAGCAATTGAGGAATCGGACACTATCTGGGTAGATGAAGAGGGCGAAAACAACTGGCTAGTCAGGATGGCCCCACTGCGTACGGATATCCTCTCAGGTGATTTGCGGATGTTCTATCTACTGTGGTTGGCAGCGGTACAAGAAGACTGTCTGCCAGACCATGCCATCGAGCCGTTGCCGGGCATTGGCCCCTTGAGTGATGCCCATTATGCGCTGGCAGAATTTTTCGACATTGATTGCGATCTTATAGAGGCAGCGGCAAGTTCTCACTGTTATGACATATCTGCTTTGCCACTGAAAGACTTTGTCTCCAGCATGCCTGAAACTGAAAAGACCAGCCTCTTGGTTCGTGTTATAGAGGGCGATTCCCGGGTCAGCCTAGACTTACGAAAACAAGTCAGAGTGCAGCATGGCATTTCAACTTCTGCTGGACGCACGGTCGGTGAGTTGCGGGCTGCAGCACTGGAGGTCGAGGAACAGCGAAGGCATGCCGAGGCGGAAAAAATCAGAATTGAGAAGGAACAGGAAGCAGAGCGGGCTGAGAAGGCACGTCGTGAGCGTCTTGCAGACCTTGAGGCCCGGGGTGAGAAAGTCTGGGATGAGGTCGAAGCAGAGATAATGCGTCGCTACGGAGTCAGTTATAAAAATGCAGCAGCATTGCTGACCGATCTCAAACAGCTTGCCGCCGAGAATGGAACCACCACCGACTTCTTCCGACGTCTTAACTCCATACGCGAACGACATTCTCGCAAACCTGCACTCATCAAAAGGATACAAACGCTGTAAGACACTAAGAAGAAATTCCGAACATCCCGTGACTGACAGCTGCTTGGTGTATCTATTTGTTGGCATTGATTGTTAGCCGCAAAGCCCAGCATCAAAATGTCATCAGATTTGGTTGGATTCTGTCTGCATGAAAATGACCAATCAGTTCCAAGATCAGCTGTTTGCGACAGATTCGGCACCACAGGATTTCGTGTTTGATGATCGGGTAGCGGCCGTCTTTGATGACATGGTGAATCGATCGATACCAGGATACGCCACCATCTTGGGCATGATCGGTGTCATTGCTGAACGTTATTTTCAGCCGGGCACAGACATTTATGATCTGGGTTGCAGTTTGGGTGGTGCCAGTATCGCCATGGCACAGCAACTCGCCGGACAAAAATTTACTCTGAAAGCCGTCGATAACTCCCAGGCCATGATCCGTGGCCTGCATCAACGGCTGAGCACAGAGCAGTATGACAATATCCAGTGCCATTGTGCTGATATACTGGACATCGGTGTTGAGAATGCATCAGTGGTGGTGCTGAATTTCACCATGCAGTTTATTGCGCCGGAAAAAAGGCAGCAGCTACTGGATAGGATTCATGCAGGGCTACGACCAGGAGGTATCCTGGTGGTGTCTGAAAAGATCCTGCTGCCTGACCCTGAACTGAATGAGTTGTTAACCGATCTCTATCACAACTTCAAGCAGAGGATGGGTTATAGCGAACTGGAAATCAGCCGCAAACGAACGGCCCTGGAAAATGTGCTGATTCCTGAGACCTTGCAAACCCACCGCCAACGCTTTGCCCGCAGTGGTTTTCGGGAAGCCGATGTATGGTTCCAGTGTTTCAATTTTGCTTCAATGACCATTTTCAAATAGTAGCCCACCTTGCAATTCGACTTGCTCAGACAATTCATTGCCGAAACCCCTCTGTCGGTACTTGATCCCTTCCTGCAAAACGAGTTTCTGGATGCAATTCGACATGGTGATCATCGACGCTGGCAACGATTGGTCGCCGAACTGCCAGTCATTGCTCCATCTCAGGTCACTTTTGACGACCTCATTACCATTGGCCATCCCGATGATTGTGATGAGTCTTCAAGGGAATTAATCCGCAAACGGTTCAGGGAGCTTATTCCTTGGCGCAAGGGTCCGTTTTCGTTGTTTGGCATTCACATCGACAGCGAATGGCAATCCCACCTTAAATGGCGGCGACTGGCAGCCGCTATTGAACCACTAGCAGGGCGGTGCGTTCTGGATGTGGGCAGCGGCAACGGGTATTCAAGTCTGCGAATGAGGAGTGCTGGGGCCAAGCTGGTAATTGGACTGGAGCCGCATATCCCCTATTACGGTCAGTTTTCGGCACTCAAACACTTCATTCCCGGGGTTCCAGTCTGGGTATTGCCACTGGCACTGGAGCAACTGCCGCATCCCTTAGCTGAGTTTGATACCGTATTCTCCATGGGGGTGCTCTACCATCGGCGATCTCCGCTGGATCATCTGCTGAGGTTGGCGGATTGCCTTAAACCCGGCGGGCAGATGGTGCTGGAATCTCTTGTAGTGGAAGGTGAAGCAGGCTACAGCCTGCTACCGAAGGATCGCTATGCAGGTATGAGCAATATCTGGTTCATCCCCTCGGTAGCCACTTTGATCACTTGGCTTGAGCGTTGCGGGTTTCAGAATGTGCGGGTTATTGATCTGTCCCTAACCAGCATCGAAGAGCAAAGGCCCACTGTTTGGATGCCTTTTGATTCTCTCCAACACTTCCTAACCCCTGAAAACCACCTCATCACGGTTGAAGGTCATCCGGCTCCACTAAGGGCGATTATTCTTGGTAACAAAGCCTGAATCGCCCCAAATAAAAGTTACAACCTAGACTATCGGGCAGGGGCAATTGGATTTTCCAACTGGGACTGTATTACTGCTGGAATCGTCCACTAGATCTACAACAGTCAACTCGCCCTGAACCGTATCGGTTTAGATTCGGCATGTAGACGTTTGGCTTTTGGTTGCATGCGGGAGAGAGTCTACTACTTGATCTTGGCTTCCTTGTGCATCACATGTTTACGCACCACCGGATCAAACTTTTTGATCTCCATCTTGTCAGGCATGGTTCGCTTGTTCTTGTCTGTGGTGTAGTAGTGTCCAGTATTGGCACTGGATACCAGTTTAATTTTGTCTCTCATGGGGAATCCCTCATTGCTAAGCACTTCAGACTTGATGTCCTCTTTTTCGGACATCCGCCAGTACAGTATCAATACCGAGCTTGTCAATAATGCGCATTCCTTTGGCAGATACACGCAGTTTTACGAATCGTCTCTCAGAATCAACCCAGAACCGGTGGGAGTGCAGATTCGGTGAGAACCGGCGCCGTGTCTTATTGTGTGCATGAGAAACATTGTTACCAGTCACTGGTTTTTTGCCAGTTACCATACAGATCCTGGACATGATTGTTGCCTCAATATGCTGCGGGTAGCAGCTTGAATCTAATTCTGAAAATTATTTGATTATCTGCCTGCATGGCCAGTTGCCTGACCTAATTCATTAGTAAGACAATATCATAAAAAGTACTTTTAAGGCAACCGATTTAATATTTCAAATCCAGTGGGGTAGACCGCTGGCAGACAAGTCATGGCCGAGATGTTGCCACAACAAAAACGAAATGGTCAGCACTAATTTTAGGGTTTAGACCACTTCCGCAAGCGCAGATTTACCCATCAATGGTCAGCAGAGCGGACTTTTGAATTGTTCTGATTGCAGCAGTGAGTGTTGTA
>JAPORB010000158.1 GCA_026710425.1 Gammaproteobacteria bacterium | reverse complement strand
ACTGCTCTCTGAAATACTTCATATTCCAGATCACGACCACGGAAAAATGGCTCACGCCCAACTTCAGCCCGATCTGTTCGGTCCAGCCATTCATTAAGCGGAAAAGGGGTAGCTGGAGCGGGCTTGGAAAAAGAAATTGGCCTCATGGCCTTCTAGACTCCACAAATTGGCTCATTAGGGAACTTGGTACCTTAAAACAATTCTTATCCGGCCAGCTTTTGACTAAAATTCCCAGAATATCAGATCATTCTGTTAATAAACGCTGTATTTATCGTATGGTAAGATTATACAAAAAAACGAATAAACTGTCCTGCACCTTCCGTTCACTGCTTATGCACTTTACATCGGTGGTGCAAAACATACCAATGCATCCATTGGTTTACCTTTAAACGGGCATTGCCCAAGCCGGAAATCCATCCAGCACACCGAAAGCCAACTGCCCCATGGTGTAGACGAATATGGTCAGTAGCAGGACGGAAAGGATATCCAGCCATATGCCGGCCACCACCATCTTAAGGATGGGAATGCGACCTGAGCCATAAACAATGGCATTGGGTGGAGTGGAAACCGGCAACATGAAAGCACAAGAGGCCGCCAGCGTGGTCGGGATTAATAGCAAAAAAGGATGAGCCCCAATGGCTTGTGATAGGCTGGCCATAATAGGCAATGACAGGGAGATGGTGGCGGTATTGGAGGCCACTTCCGTCAGTGCAGTGATAATACTCACGGTACTGATCACAATCACCAATGGGCTGGAATTACCAAGCCAGAACTGCAACTGGGTGGCTACATAGTCCGACAGACCGGAAGTGGCAAACCCCTTGGCAATGGCAAGGCCTCCACCAAAGATCAGCAGTATGCCCCAAGGAATTTTCTTGGCATCGTCCCAGTCCAGCAGACGACCGCCGATGGTCTTGCCCGCAGGTATCATGAACAGAGTAAGTGCCATACCAATCGATACTGTGCTGTCATCAATAAGACTGCCCACTGGTCGGTTGCCGATAGACACCAGCAGATTGTCAAGGTAATGACTCCAACCAAATAAATCGACATCATCACCAAATAATCGCTCCTTCCGTGTCATCAACAAGAGCGCGAAAGAAACAAATACGACCAAAACCCGACGTTCCTCACTGGCCATCGGGCCCAACTTTCTAAGTTCTGCATGAATGAAGTCACGGCCACTGAAAGGTGTCGTTTTTGGCAACGGATAAATCAGACGTGTCAACAGCAGCCAGGCCAACAGCATATAGACAGTGCTCATGGGCAGGGCAAACAGCAACCAGGTTGAAAAACTGAGTTCCGGTGCAGCAGGAAACAGCTGGGGTAGCTGGGTAACGAGTACACCATTGGGTGGCGTGCCTATCAAAGTAGAGAATCCACCGATGGAAGCTGAGTAGGCGATTCCCAGCAGTAGGGTCAGGGCGAAGTTTGATGCCTCGCTGTTCTTGGGCTCAGCTTGCTGGACGGATTTTGCATTCAACTCTTCGTAAAGCAGTATTAATGACATACCCATTGGCATCATCATCAGTGCCGTGGCTGTGTTGGATAACCACATGGACAGAAATCCGGTGGCCAGCATAAAGCCCAACACCAATCGGTGCGGCTGGCCGCCCACCACCTTGAGGATATTTAAGGCGATACGCTTGTGAAGATTCCACTTCTCAACCGCAACTGCAATGATGAAGCCTCCCATGAATAGGAGAATGATCCAGTCCATGTACTGGTTGATCACATTGGGGAAGATGACATCAAAATCTTGCGGCCCGAATCCTTCCCGGAAGTCGGCACTGCTTAGTTCGATCCGACTGCCAGCGGGAACCTCTCGGCCATGCATAATGCCCAGCAACGGAAACAGCACGATGGGCAACAGGGCTGTGGCAGCGAGTGGAATGGCCTCGGTAATCCACCAGATTGCCATCAGCAGGATCACGGCTGCCATTCGCGTCACTTGGGGATTGGTGGGGTCCAGCTCCACAAATAGGAGCATGAAAAGGAATACCAACGGCCCAAGGATCAGACCAACTCTGGAACGCAACTGATCAAATCCGGACTCTTGCGGCTGCTGACTCACCGTCATGACTTTACTGCACTGCCTGCGATATCAGCGGTATAGTGCAAGATGTTTCCAGTAGTCAGGCCTCAAACAGTTCAGCCAGAAAGTTTGAAAGTGATTGGTAGGCACGGGCCTCAGCCACTGGATTGTGCACAGTGCCGAAATCTGGATTATTTGCTTGGGGATTGGTAAACGCATGTTTGGTACTGCCATAAGTATGCACTTGCCAATCTGCCCCCGCCTCGGTCATTTCGGTTTCGAAGGCCAGCACCTGTTCGGGCGGTACCATAGGATCGTCATGGCCATGCAGGCACAATATTCTGGCGGTTATAGTTTCATTGGGCATCTGATCGGCGGCTAGAATTCCATGAATACTCACCACTCCCTGCACATCAGCACCGGATCTGGCCAGCTCCAGTACGCACAAGCCGCCAAAACAGAAACCCATCGCCGCTACTCTGGTCTGATCGACCTGTGCCATGTTACGAGCGGCTTCGAAAGCTGATCCGATACGCTGTCTAAGCATAGTCCGATCTGTAATGAACGGTTCCATGAGGGAGGTATTCAGAGCATTATCACCTTCTGCTCCGAACACTCCCTTACCATACATATCCATTGCAAACCCGATATAACCCATCGCTGCAATTCGCTCGGCAGCCTTGCAGGCAAATTCGCGACGTCCAGTCCAGTCGTGAGCCACCAGTACCAACGGCTTTTGCTCTGTGGCTTCTTCAAAGGCTATGTAACCCTCCAGTGCAGTATCGCCGTCTGAGTAATCATATAGTTCAGTAATCATGATGCAGTCTAAGCTCCAATATTTATTGTGTCAGTTATCTGATCCATGGGTACTACAGTTTTTAACTTTACTTTGCAGGAAGCGCCATTAGCAAATACCAACCGCTTTTCTTCCCAATTACTAATAACCATCTGCAAGCTCACTCAGCAATGTTTCCTCAATGATTCAGAACTCAGTTGAGTCTGACATATAGCATGCAGCCGGAGAGAGTCTGGATAGATAGTATTTACCAGAGGATCTTTTCCATAACTCTGTCTACCTCAAAGCCGCCAGTGACGGAGTGCTAAAGTACCTCCATTATCGCCTCGGCTGAACTGGCCTTGATCTTGCCGGAATCATCAATAGCCAAGTGAGTTACTGTGCCATCCTCCACAATCATTCCGAAACGTTTGCAGCGAGTTCCCATTCCAAAGGAACTTGCATCCATCTCCAGACCGATGGCTGCTGTAAATTCACCATTGCCATCCGCCAGCATGAGGATCTCCTGAGCATTCTGCTTCTGACCCCAGCTGTCCATGACGAACGCATCATTAACAGACATGCAGGCAATGGTATCAACACCTTTGGCCTTGATGGCATCAGCCTGCACTACGAATCCGGGCAAGTGCGTATTGGAACAGCCCGGGGTAAATGCACCCGGTACGGCAAAGAAAACCACCTTCTTGTCGGCGAAGACCTCATCGCTACTCATATCCTCTGGGCTATCGCCACTCATCACCTGAAAGATGGCTGCGGGAACCTTGTCCCCTACCTTGATAGTCATGTTTCTTACTCCTTTTAAGTTTTACTGCAAGGTGCCGAAGTGTAGCAAATTTACCGGGACAATCTACCCATTAAG
>JAPORB010000225.1 GCA_026710425.1 Gammaproteobacteria bacterium | reverse complement strand
TGACCGATCGCCTGGGTATTGGCAACAAAACCATTCCTCCTCTGCCTGATATTATTGCCGAAAGAGCGGCTGTTGCCACGGGTTATTGAGAAGTTACGTTACAAGGGCTAGATTGATCCTGCGTTTGACGCCCTGCACCCTCTGAGATATTCGAGATTCATTTATCCAAGGCCGAAAATCCTGCCTAAAAAACAAGAATTTCTACAGAATATTTTCACACTTTAGCTTTAAATCTTATGACGGCTCTTAACGGTCAAAATAAGACTTGACAACTTTCAGCAAGGCAAAGGCATCCTTACTACCCGCCAATTCCCGAATCGAGTGCATGGCAAAGGTGGCAACTCCGACATCCACGGTTGTAATTCCAGTTCCGGTCGCAGTAATGGGACCAATCGTACTGCCACAGGCCATGTCATTACGCATTGCAAAGGCTTGGAATGGCACCCTGACCTTGTTGCAGATGGATTTGAATAGGGCTACCGACTCACTATTACTGGCATAGCGCTGATTAGCGTTAAGCTTGATCACTGGCCCACCATTGAGTACTGGGCGGTGCATATCATCGTGTTTCTCCACATAGTTGGGGTGAACACCATGGGCATTGTCCAAGGATAGAAAGGTGGACAGACTACTGATTCTCTCTAGTGCATCAGTCTCGGTACTGAGATTAGCGGCAAGGCGTGCCAGCACCGATTTAAGAAATGGACCCTGGGCACCAGAGGTGGAGGCACTGCCTACCTCTTCATGATCGTTACATACCAGCAGGCTGGCATGCTTCCCTTTGGATCTGATCAATCCCTGGCAGGCCACGAAACAGCTTAATAGGTTATCCAGGCGGGCCGAGGCAATAAAATCTTCTTTCATGCCAATGAGAGCTGGTGGCTGCGTATCATAGAAGAACAGTTCATGCGCCAGTATCTCAGTTGCATTGCCATTACCCGCCTGCTTACGAATCAGGGCCAGCAAGAATCTCTCAAAGTCAAAATGCTCCTTATCTTGCGCCAGTTGCAAAACCGGCAACAGTTCCTTCTGCGGATTGAGGCTACGGCCGTTATGTACGTCACGAAACAAATGGATGGCCAGCGAGGGAACAACTGCAATTGGTTTCTCAATATCAATCAGAGTAGACTTCAGCTCTCCCGAGCGATTCTGAAAATTTACTCGACCGGCCAGAGACAAGTCCCGGTCAAACCAAGGTGCATAGAGTGCTCCGCCATACACTTCAACACCCAACTGTACATAACCGTTTTTTTCGATGACAGGATCAGGCTTGAGCTTGAGACAGGGACTGTCGGTATGAGCACCGCTTATTCGTAGACCTTCCTGCAAATTGCTGCGTCCGGTGCAAAAGGCAATTAAGGCTGAATCATTGCGAGTCACCAGGTAGCCCTTATCTGCCTGCAGCTGCCAGGCACTTGCCTCATCAAGTATCTGAAAACCAGCCTCCTCCAATTGGACTTTCATATTTGCAACAGCATGAAATGCAGTAGGAGACTGCTGCAGAAAGTCCAGCAATTGCTGATTGAATTGAGCTGCCGTCATTGTTGAGGTGCCAGGCCAATGGCAAGATACTAGCGAATTTCCAACAGTTCGACTTCAAAAACCAATGCTGAATTTGGAGGTATAGCTGGTGTTGGGGAAGTTTCACCATAAGCCAATTCAGGCGGAATATACAACCGCCACTTATCTCCCACCTTCATCAGTTGCAATGCCTCGGTCCAGCCTGCAATGACCTGGGACAAACCAAAACTTGCAGGTTCACCACGCTCAACGGAACTATCGAACACACTGCCATCGGCAAGGGTGCCATGATAATGTGCCAGCACTGTATCTGTTTCAGCTGGTGAATCACCACCGACAGTACCAGATTCAAGGATTTCGTATTGCAATCCGGAATCAAGGGTAACCACTCCCTGCCGTTGGCCGTTTTCGTCGAGAAATAGCTGACTAGCGGTAAGATTGTCCGCCAGTGCTGTCTGAGCTTCCTGTTGCTGTCGCTGCATGTAAGCCTGGAGTTCGGCCATGACTTCTGCCTCCTCCAGCTTGGTATTTCCGCTGATAGCATCCATCATGCCGACCATAAAGGCATCTAGCTCAATCCCCTCAAGGATATTCTGTGCCGACAGGCTTTGACCGACATTCACGCCTATTGAATATGCAAGACGATTATCTGAATTTTCCAGATCGACATCGCTTTGGGCCAAGACCGCCTGACTAAGTCCAGAAATCAATAGTATACAGAGCAAACGTACAACAATATTCATATGCAATTCCTTTGTATTTCATTTTAGCGGGAGAAGTTGAGAACAAACGATACGACCGCTGAACATTTTGGTTGTACGGCTCATCCGGGGAATAGCTCCAATAATAACCGATTAAGTTGCGCGATAAAACTCTTTCTGGCCACAAAATTACCCTAAAAGACTACATTCAAGTATTTAGTGAGGGTAATGTCAGTAAATTCTTGTGCTTCCAAAACTGATAACGGATTGCTCCTGATAGGGCGACTTGACAATATCCAATGACATTCTGATGACACAGTCTGGATGAATTAAGCCTTATCCTTACATCATGCAAGGATGAATGTATCAGTTGGGATATGGTTGACTTTATTACTAAGAACGTAAGAAGCAAATTGAATCTGTCCATTGATGACTTTTTAATGATGCCATGCTTGCAGGTATGTAGACCTGACCCAGAATGTAATTCAATGCTGCACTTAGGGTTCTGCCTCTGGCTATTTCAGCTTTAAGACTGGCCATGTCGGGTGCTCCAATGAAACCATGCTCTCTGGCACTTTTGCGAATCGAGCAGGAAATTTGGAGTCGTTATTGATATACACATTGAGGAATGGCAATGAGACTAGGGTCCACAATGATGGATCCGATATACGAGGTTCGGGTCGCGGCTAGGCTGATCCGGGTGAGGTAGAGCAAACCGCCGTGCTAGCTAAACTGGCTTACAATTTTTTACGTAAAATGCCAATTATTATAATTTCACCACCGACGATACCAACAGTCGTCAACACTTAGGGCTGTTCCTTAAAGTGGAAGATGCCAGCACTCTATTATTCGACACTGCCAGTATAACCTTGGACCGTCAGGAACTTTTCACCCATGGCATTACACAATTTAGCTATTCGGGCTTCATGCCGTTTACCACCAATGACTTCCTCCATAAAGAAGACTGAGCATATCAGCAGGACAGTATGACGCTGGCACTGGATTTTGAAAAATCAACCAGTAGTAATGGAATAACTCATAACCTTGACTACGGCGCGGTTAAGGTGAAAGGCAAAATGCTCAACGAACGCTTTGATATTCGATACAACGGACTGAGCTTGGATTCAGACTTATGGACACTGGCATTCGATGCCAGCTAGGTACCAAAAACCGATCGGGAACAGCTTAGTCTGTATTTTCGCGACGAGATTACCCTAAATGAACAGTGGACTGTCGTTGGCGGTGTTCGCTTTGATGAAACCAGCTTCGATCCTCAGATCAATGATCTGTTCCGGGATCAGATTGGAGTTCTGTGTCATTGTAGCTGAAATCGGGGGGATATGAATTCCCCTCAAGCCATACCTTCAAGGCCTCGGCCGGTCAAGGCTACAAGGCACCGACACCGCAGGAACTTTATCTGAGCGCAGGAAGTGGCACAGTATCTGATTTAAGTACCCGAATGGAGTTTCAAGATATTCAGGAGGTATCCAATTACGATCTTGATGCGGAAGAGTCCTTGAATTATGAAGTTTCTTACGAATAC
>JAPORB010000211.1 GCA_026710425.1 Gammaproteobacteria bacterium | reverse complement strand
AGGGCGAATCGCAGTGGATGAGTTCACTTCCCTGATAATCGTACTGCCGAGAGCAATAGAAGGGCGAGTTTGTAACCTGCTACAGAGGATGGTCGCCGCTGAAATCGTTCAGCACAAGTTAATCAAGGCTAGTACCAATATTGGCCATTGCCACGGGTTATTGAGAAGTTACAAAATCCCATTTAAACTCGCTATAGACATGAGCTAGTCGCAAGCTTTGACAAAATTCTGGCCAAGCCAATGTAGAATCATATTGATCTGGAGTTACCGGAAAGAAAAATGATTAGCGTGATTCGTCAAGTCTGCCTTGGCCAGAGATACAGTGCAGTTGCACAGAGGAAGGTAACGGTTTGCTAACCCAATTCAATCTGATGTTCCTGTTTGCCCTTAGTGATTGGCAACCCATGGATTCAAAAAAAAATTTATCAAACAAACCATCATAATCCCTCAACAACACCTCAGACTTTCAAGTATCAAAAGGGTGACGAATGATGATAGTTTCCTCTCGGTCGGGACCCGTGGAAATTATATCAACAGGCACATCCAGATACTCTTCTATATAGCTTATGTAAGCTCGAGCATTAGTCGGCAATGCCTCAAGAGTCTTAGCCCCCGAAGTGGATCTGTGCCAGCCAGGCAGTTCCTTGTAGATCGGTTCCAGATGCTGAAAGTCATGATAATCCATTAAACTGCCTGAGCTTGCTTCCACGCCAGAATAGCCTGTGCAAACTCGAACCATATCTAATCCGTCAAGAACATCCAGCTTGGTCAAACATAATCCTGATACGCTGTTGATGCGCATGGCAAGTTTCACCATGGCTGCATCAAACCATCCACAGCGACGGTCCCGGCCGGTAGTTGCGCCCTTTTCATGCCCGGTTGAGGCCAAATGACTGCCCACATCATCAAACAATTCGGTCGGAAAGGGCCCAGCACCAACCCGAGTCGTATAGGCTTTGGTAACACCCAGCACATAGTCAAGATAAAGCGGTCCGAAGCCACTACCGGTCGCAATTCCCCCTGCCGTTGTATTGGATGAAGTCACAAAGGGATAGGTACCATGATCTATATCGAGTAAGGTTCCTTGGGCTCCTTCAAATAGTATGTTGTCACCAGCCTGCCGATGTCGGTGCAGCATATCAACAGTATCTGTGATCATTGGCTTCACCTCGGCAGCCAGTTGCAGACAACTATCGAAGACTTCATTGAAATCCATAGCCGAGACAGCAAAATAGTTTTCCAACCAGAAATTATGATAATCCAGCAGCTCGCCCAGCTTTTCCCTGAAACGGCCGAGATGCAGTGTTTCTGCCAGCCGGATACCGCGGCGGGCCACCTTGTCTTCGTAGGCTGGTCCGATACCACGCCCGGTGGTTCCCAACTTTCTGTGGCCTTTTAGCCTTTCCCTAGCCTGATCAAGACGCACATGCGAAGGCAAGATCAACGGACTGGCACCACTGATGCTGAGCCGCTGACGCACTGGAATACCCTGACCTTCCAGGCCGCTAATTTCCTGCATTAGGGCTTCAAGGCTCAGTACAACACCATTGCCAATAATGCAATGGACATGATCTCTCAGCACCCCGGAGGGTATAAGATGCAGAACCGTTTTCTGCCCGTCAATAACCAAGGTATGACCAGCATTGTGACCACCCTGAAAGCGCGCCACCAAGGCCGCCCGATCAGTCAACAGGTCGACGATCTTGCCCTTGCCCTCGTCGCCCCATTGTGTCCCGAGTATCACAACTGATTTAGCCATGCTTTTAGCTCCCGATTGCCGCAGCTACCCGCCAAGGAAAGTGATGTTCAGTCAATGACTACGACGACCCACTCACCATTCTGCGGCACTAGTTTTCGATCACATTGCATAGACTTACAGTCCCTGCCTACAGGCACTTCTCCAGTCAATTGCTGAATTACAGTTTCGCCCTGTTCACGCAGCGACTTTATTGCCGCCATCAAGCCGGAACTGTGTCCAGCGGGAGCCTGAATCCCCGGTGTCCGCATAAATTTTCGGTTACTCAACTTCATCAGCGTCTTTAAATCACTGTCAAAGCCGGAAGCCGGACGGGCCCGGCCAAACACCTCGCCTATGTCATCATAGCGACCACCTTGAGCCACAGCCCTGCCATAATTGGAAGTGTAGGCGGCAAAGACTATTCCGGTGTGATAGGCATATCCCCGCAACTCACAAAGATCGAAACCCAGCTGGACTTGCGGATTGCACTTTTTCACTCCCTCGCCAATCGCTACAAGTTCCGCTAATTCCGATTGCACGGATTCAGTGCCGCAAAATACAGACTTAGCCTCTTCCAGCACCTGTTCGTCGCCGCTCAGTCGGGTCAGATGGCGAAGACTTTCTCGCAGTGCTTCATCCCTGACAAATTCTGCTATCACTTGGTCTGACTCATCAAAAGCCTTTCGCTGGACTGCGGCAAACAATTGTGATTCCGTATCAGCACCAAGTTGCGCCTCAGTCAGCAAGCTGCGGAAAATTCCGACATGCCCCAGCACTACCTGACACTCAGTTATACCAGCCATACTAAGGGTTTCCAGCATGAGACTGATCAACTCAATATCACAATCGACACCGGCATGACCAAACAGCTCCGCACCAATACGCAATGGCACCCGTGAAGTCATAATGCCAGCTGGTTTGGTGTGAAGCACATGGTCGGCATAGCACAGGCGCACCGCAGACTTTCTTTGCAAGCAACTGGAATCAATACGAGCAGCCTGGGGGGTGATGTCAGCCCGAATCCCCATTAGTCGACCGCTGATTTGATCCGTGATTTTAAAAGTGTGCAGATCTAGATCCTGAGAAGTGCCTACCAACAGGGAGTCAAGAAATTCGATAAGCGGTGTAATGACCAGCTCGTAGCCCCAAGTTTGATACAAATCCAGCAGTTCCCGGCGCAAGGTTTCAAGTTTGTGTGCCTCTGCCGGCAGTATTTCCTCAACTCCGTCAGGCAAAAGCCAGTGCTTGGATGAAGTCATGGTGGTTGCGTCTGCTCCTTTCCCCGAACTTGGTCTTTTGTTGACCACTGTGTTCGCAGTCAGTTTATAATCAACAACAGGATCATTCCTGCCAGCATACTTGTCAGCCCAATCAGCCGCATGCTTTTATCATCGATCTGATCCAAAAGCATAATCATTGCCCGCCAGCGTTGGGGAGCAAGAAACGGCACTATTCCTTCAATCACCAGCATTAAACAGAAAGCTACAGCCAATTCATGCCACATGAGCCCGGTCTTCTCGTTTTCTGGTGCACACGTCGTTTCAGATAAGAACAAATATCATTTCTTGTATCGTTATAAATACAGTTGTCAATTTTCGTCAAAAATAAACCTGAATCACCAGGAGTGATTCAGGTTTCTCTGTCTGGACTCATTGTCCTGAGTCATGGCAAGGCAATCTTGATTCCCCGCCCAATGCCTGACTTGCCTGGCTCAATTCATGATATGAAACAACCAGGATTTAAACCTTCCATTACTGAACAGGCACCCCATCCTTCAGATACTTAAAGTAGTCACTGTCAGGATCCAGTAACAGCATATCCCCCTTTGAACTGAAAGTTTCCTTATAGGCGTTGAGACTGCGCATGAAGGCATAAAACTCGGTATCCCGGCTGTAGGCATCTGCATAAATTCCAGTGGCCTCGGCATCACCCTCACCACGAATTCGCTCAGCGTCCCGGTAAGCCTCGGCCTCAAAAATAACAGCTTGTCGGTCAGCATCTGCACGAATGCCAATCGCCAGTTCTTCACCTCGGGAACGCAACTCCTGAGCCTCGCGGTTTCTTTCCGTAATCATTCTGTCATACACAGATGAGCGTACATCATCCGGCAGATCGATGCGCTTTACCCGGACATCAATCACTTCGATACCAATATCAGAAGCCGTTGTCTGATTCAGTTCCTCAGTCAATGCCAGCATCAATTCGTCCCGTTCTCCGGCAACCACTTCAATCAGGGTGCGGGCACCAATCTGATCTCGTAAGCCGTCATTAATTCGTTCGGACAGCAGACTACCCGCCGTAGCCACATTACCGCGTGTAGAGACATAAAACTGCCCCACGTCGATGATGCGCCATTTAGCATAGGAGTCCACTTCCAGTGCCTTTTGCTCTAAAGTCAGAAACCGCTCGGATGGGGAATCCTCAGTCTGGATTCTGGCATCAAACTTCCTGACCGTATTGACCCAGGGAATCTTGAAATGCAACCCTGGTGCGATATCCGCATTAACCAGCTCTCCGAACTGCAACATAACCGCTCGTTCCGTCTCCTTGACTACGAACAGCGAGTTTCCAGCAACTAGTACCACCAAGAAAACCAGCCCAATCAGTAAGAAATTTTTCATTGTTGTCGTCCTCCTCGACCGTTGTTCAGTCGCGTACGATCAACCGCCACCCCCGAAGAGGGGCCCGGCAGGTAAGGAGCCAGCTGATTTGCCAAGTCCCTCAACTCCTGGCTGGTGCCCGAAGCCAGTCGACCGGGCGAACCGGTGTTTTGCTCCATTATCTTGTCCAAAGGTACATACAGCATATTATTGCCGCCTTCCACATCAATCATGATCTTGGTGCTGGCAGTCATCACATCCTGCATGGCTTCAATATAAAGTCGCTGGCGGGTTACCTCAGGAGCCTTTTCATATTCAGTGAACAGCTGATTGAAGCGGGATGCCTCACCCTCTGCCTTGGCAATGACTTCCTCCTTGTAGGCATTTGCCTGCTCGATCTGACGCTGAGCCTCGCCACGCGCCTCCGGGATACGCTGATTGGCATATTGCTGCGCCTGATTCTGCGCCCGTTGCTCGTCTTCCCGAGCTCTGATTACATCATCAAAAGCTGGTCGTACGGCATCGGGTGGCTGAGCATCCACCACATTAACTCGGGCAACACGAATCCCCGTGTCATAAATCTCCATGTAGTCCTGTAGTCGTTCTTCTACGGCGGCTGCCATTTGTTCACGACCAGTGGTCAGGATCTGATCCATAAAGTTACTGCCTACCTCATGTCGAATGGCCGATTCGGCCGCATTATCCAAACTGCGCTCTGGATTAGATACTGCGATGATATAGTCCACCGGATCCTCAATTCGGTACTGCACAGTCACGGCAATGTCGATGATGTTCTCATCGGTGGTCAGCATGGCGCGGTTCTCATAAGTCTTTGCGTTCAGCTCGGACACATTCACCAAGTTGACCTCATCAATGATGGGCGGGTTCCAGTGCAGACCCGGTTGCACTGTTTCATCTATTACACGCCCGAACCGCAACACAACACCTCGCTCAGCC
Organism: Gammaproteobacteria bacterium; assembly: GCA_026710425.1. GTDB lineage: Bacteria > Pseudomonadota > Gammaproteobacteria > Pseudomonadales > Pseudohongiellaceae > UBA9145. Next base: position 23,400 of record JAPORB010000211.1, on the reverse strand, counting down.
TCATCCACCATGTAAAAGCCAAGAAATCCCCAAATCACAGCTGCAACCACCACCATACCAGTCAACAGCCCTGGCGAGAGACCTCCAGAGGACTGTCCACCACCTGACCCCTTATTGGGTTTACCGCCTGACCCACCAAACAGGCCACTGAATTTACCAGTGAGATTCCTAATCACCTCATCCAGATCAGGCGGACCCTTGTCGCCACCACGTTGGCCACCGCCCCAAGGGTCGTTGTCTTTGCCGTTGTTTCCAGGTTTATTCCAAGCCATTGCTTACTCCATTGCCATATCAGAGGCAGAAATTAAATTTTAGCCGATTGTGATGCAATAACACAGTAGCTGACCAATTCAGGCTGCAAATTCTCGCTATCCGCCTGTTGATCATTCCCGCCTGCAACCCATTTTCGGGGCTCAACCGGTATCCGGCCCGCTGTTGAAAACTTCAGCTCCTCGCAGACCACGAGACGTTCAAATTCTGATTTTGGCAACCGCAACTGAAGGCGGTAACTGCCGGACTCATCTATGCTTTCATTCTCAACAAATTCCCTGTCGTATAACAGGCTACGCAACTTGGCCTGATCCGGTCGTAGCAACAACTCCCAGCTCACCTGTTCTCCAGCCAGTAACTCGGTGATTGCCTCTCCCAGCAGCCCCAGCCCGGCACCTGTGAAGGCTGATAGCCAGACCCGAAATGGCTTGCCTTGCTGATTACGCTGGATGTGAGGTTTTGTGTCCGGCAACTGGTCAATTTTGTTGAATACTTGCAACTGCATCACCGATTGCGCATTAATCTCTTTCAGCACCGAGTTGACTTCATACATTTGATGGCTGCATTCGTCACTGGAAGCATCAACCACATGCAACAACAGACTGGACGAAGCCGTCTCTTCCAGGGTGGCACGAAATGCTTCCACCAACTGGTGTGGAAGATGGCTGATAAAGCCTACCGTATCCGCAATAACTGCTGGTCCAAAATGAGGCAAACTGATTCTTCGCAACGTTGAGTCCAGTGTAGCAAACAACTGATCGGCGGCATAAATATCGGCATGGGTCAGTTGATTGAACAAGGTTGACTTGCCAGTGTTGGTATAGCCTACCAAAGATAGGGTTGTTAGCTCGGCACGACTGCGGGCCCGCCGACTCTGTTGCCGCTGTGCCTGCACCTTGTCCAGGCTCTTGTTGATGGACTTGATGCGTTGGCGAATCATGCGCTGGTCAAGCTCCAGCTGGGTTTCACCAACTCCACGCAAGCCAATGCCGCCTTTCTGCCGATCCAGGTGAGACCAGCCCCGCTTGAGCCGAGTGCTCAGATGCTGCAACTGGGCCAATTCAACCTGCAATTTTCCTTCATGGCTTCGGGCCCGCTGTGCAAAAATGTCCAAGATCAACCCGGTCCGGTCCAACACCCGGCATCCGAGGTATTGTTCTAAATTGCGTTCCTGACTCGGAGACAGAGCGTGATTGAACAATACCAGCTCGGCCTGATATTTGCGCACTGACCGAGCGATTTCCTCCAATTTTCCCGTTCCAACAAAATAACCAGGTGAAGGTTGTCGGCGTCTGCCAGTAATGATGTCAGTCAGCACTGCACCTGCTGAGCGTGCAAGTTGTTCAAATTCAGCAGAGTCTTCACGTACAGATTCCGAATCAATCGTAATGTGTACAAGAACGGAAATTTCACCGGCATCCGGCCTGTCAAAAAACAATCAACACCTCATCTCAGGAATTACCCGGTTCGATAGTGGCGGCTTCCGGCGTGCTTTGCATAGGCACTTTAACCATGCGTGCGGGCACCACAGTGGAGATAGCATGCTTGTATACCATTTGGCTGACTGTGCTTTTCAGCAAAATAACAAACTGGTCAAAAGACTCAATCTGTCCCTGCAGCTTAATTCCGCTCACCAGATAAATGGATACAGGAACGCGCTCCTTCCTTAGTACATTCAGGAACGGATCTTGTAAAGTATGTCCCTTGGACATGGTATTTCTCCTCAACTAGCTATGCTTTGTGGGGTCTAGCGATATCAACACTGATCATTCTGTAGTCAGACTGTCTCGGTATAACCGCCACAGAAAGATTTTGTCTTACCCTTTGTCGGCAATACAGATGTATCAGTTACAGCAATAACGCCATGCTGAACAGTCTAGGTCTGACAAGGGTTAATACCATAAAGCACTGGAAAGTTTGCTGAATTATCTCATTAAGCCCGACTCACTGTATCGCATTGGCAACAAGGCATCTGACGATGGCTCCCTGATCCATAGAGATGTAATCTGACAATGTTTATATTGCGCTGGAGTCCACGAAATTCAAGATGTGTTCAATCGAATTGGCCGGAGTGTCACACAGGTTTTGCAAGTCGGGCCAGTTGCGCAACCAGGTAAGTTGACGCTTAGCGAGTTGCCTAGTGGCAATGATACTCCTTTCAACCATCAGTTCATAGTCCAATTCACCTGCCAGGAACTGCCAGACCTGTCGGTAACCTGTCGACTTGATAGACGGTAGCAACGGATCAAGATCATCTCTCTGGTACAGTGCACGAACCTCCTCAATCAACCCTGAGTCGAGCATGCGGTGGAAGCGGCTGGCAATTCTCGCATGCAGTTCCGCCCGAGCTGATGGCTGGATTGCAAACCAGACCAGCCGACAGGGTAATTCTTTCAGTCCTGCATCTGTCTGGTTTTGCTCCCGCCGATGGTGCTCGGACAGGGTGATGCCAGTAACCAAGTATACTTCCAAGGCCCGTTGCAGACGTTGCGGATCGTTTGGATGGATACGCGCTGCTGCTTCTGGATCGACTTTTTTGAGTCGCAAATGCACCGCCTCCCATCCGGATGCCTCAGCCAGTTTGACTATCTCGGCCCTCAGGACCGGATCTGCACTTGGCAAGTCAGTCAGACCATTTCTGAGAGCCTTGAAGTACAGCATGGTACCACCCACAAGTACTGGCAATTTTCTGGCCTTGACAGCCGCAGTGATTTCGATTGTCGCATCATGCCGAAAGTTCTCGGCAGAATAGGGCTGAGCCGGGTCACGAATATCAATAAGGGCGTGCGGATAGTGACTTAGCTGGGTTGGACTTGGCTTGCCCGTGCCGATATTCATACCGCAATAGACCTGAGCCGAATCAACGCTGATCAAGTGGCATTCTGGCAGAAGCGGGTGATCGGCCAGTGCCATGGCCAAGTCAGTTTTGCCACTGGCAGTGGGTCCCATCAGGCAGAGTGCCAGCGGTTTCTCAACAACCTCAGCCACAGGCTACTGCCCGCGCATAAACAGCTTGTCCAGTTCGTCAAGACTGCGAAAGACGAAGGTGGGGCGCCCGTGATTGCATTGACCACTGCGCTCGGTGGCCTCCATGTCCCGAAGCAGGGCATTCATTTCGGGAAGGGCAAGCTGCCGGTTGGCCCGCACCGATCCGTGGCAGGCCATTGTGGACAATATCTCATCCTGGCGCGCCTGAATGCGTTCAGAACTGCCAAATTCTAGCAAATCTGACAGCACGTCCCTGATAAGTTGTTCCACATTGGAATCCTTGAGCAGACTCGGGACCTGCCTTACGACTATTGATTCGTCTGCCACCCGCTCCACAGCAATACCCAACTGCATCAAAGCCTGTGCCTGCTGCTCGGCACAATCGGCCTCAACCTGACTAACAGCAATAGAAATCGGTACTAACAAGGGTTGCATCTTGATCTCTTCTGTCACTGCTGCCTGTTTCATGCGCTCATAGGTTATGCGCTCATGGGCTGCGTGCATGTCCACAATTACTAGCCCCTCTCTGTTCTGCGCCAGCAAGTAAATACCATGCAGCTGTGCGATAGCGTAACCCAAGGGTGGTACTTCGGCATCGGGGTCGTGCAACTGCGACAGTGCCGCAAGGTTTGTTGCCAGCTGCTGCGAACTGGATGCGCCATTGGTGCCTCCGGGTGAATAGCCACTCTGTCTTGGCGTGGTGGTTTCCCGAAACTTCAGCGAGCCCTGTTGCAGCGAGGCATTCGGGTTATTGGGTTCGGGTGGTAAGGAGCCGACATCGGGCGGCAGGGTTTGTGATGCGGCAAGCTGGTCACTGGGGGTTATCTTGGCCAGAGCCTTATGCAGGGCACTGAACAGAAAATCGTGCACCATACGACCTTCGCGAAAGCGGACTTCATGTTTGGTAGGATGCACATTGACATCAACCATGGCCGGATCCAGTTCCAGATACAGAACATAGGCAGGATGTCGGCCATGATAGAGCACATCACGATAAGCCTGCTTGATGGCATGGGCCACCAGCTTGTCCCGGATTATGCGGCCATTAACATAAAAATACTGCAGGTCAGCCTGACTGCGAGAAAATGTGGGTAAACTGACCCATCCCCAGAGCCGTAATCCAGCACGCTCCAAATCAACAAAAACCGAATTATCGACAAAAGCAGGACCACACAGCAAAGCCACCCGGCGCTGTTTTTCACTTCTGGACTCGGCGGACAGCATCCGATGGACACTGCGTTGATTATGCGTGAGATTGACCTCAATACCAAAGCGACTTAATGCCAGTCGTTTGACCACCTCGTCTATGCGGGCAAACTCAGTACGGTCCTTACGCAGAAATTTCTTGCGCGCTGGCGTGTTGAAAAACAGGTCTCTTACCTCGACGGTGGTTCCTTGAGAATGGGCAGCGGGTTCGAGCCGAATTGCCATGTCCTGCCCTTCCGCCTGCACCTGCCAACCATTGGCCTCGTCAGAGCCATTGACTTTTGATTGCAGGCAAAGGCGCGATACCGAGCTGATACTGGCCAAAGCCTCACCCCTGAATCCGAGACTGTCGATTGCATTAAGGTCAGCCACTTCACTGATCTTGCTGGTAGCATGGCGGGCAAGTGCAAGCTTCATGTCATCCTTGTTGATGCCGAGACCATTATCTCGCACCCGAATCAGTTTGATACCACCCTGCTCCACTTCAATATTCACCTGGGTCGCCGCCGCATCCATGCTGTTTTCGATCAGTTCCTTAATTACTGAGGCGGGTCGTTCGACCACTTCGCCGGCAGCTATCTGGTTCGCCAAGCGTTGTTTAAGCAGATTGATACGGTACATGGTTGTTACCAAGAATGGCAATAGGAATTATTAGCCATTATAGCACTTCCCGGCAGAGATGCGATGAATGATATATAACCAAATATATTCGGGATAATTTTGATTAAATAGAGAGTTATGACACATCTTTACTTTACTTAGTATTGACTCTTGTTATTTATGTAAAATACTTTTCGTTCAATTATTAAATAATATTGATCTCAGCTTATGAATTTTCAACTTAAAACAGGTAATTCTTGATTCTATGAATCAATGAGCGATGAGAAAAGAAAAGGAGACCAAAGGTGCCAAAGACATGTGCTGGTGTTGACTGAGAACTAAAGTGAAGGTATTTTGAGCACTTGACCAATCAATATACGATCCCCAGACAAATTATTGGACTTTCGCAAGCTGGACAAACTGATCCGATACATTTGTGCTATCTCGGACAGAGTCTCACCAGCGCGTATTGTATGCTCTGAGTCTGCCACTGGTGCATCACCAGGAATACGCAGCTCCTGACCGATGTGAATGACATTGGATCTCAGCTGGTTAGCTGCCTTCAAATCGCCCAGAGTAAGTCCGAAACGATGAGCTATCACAGACAGACTGTCGCCGCTTTTGACGATGTAAGAACCCGGCATGATTCCATTCTCCTTTTGCCAGGCAATGAGGGTACCTTGTGGTGGTTCATCCTGGAAATAATTCACAATGCCTTGCACCATGGAAGCTGCCAGACGCCTTTGGAATCCAGGCGTTTTCAGCCTGCGGGCTTCTTCAGGGTTCGACAGGTAACCTGTCTCAACCAAAATTGATGGAATATCAGAAGAATTCAGCACCTGCAATGAAGCCTGTTGAACCTTGTGGCGGCGGATATGGGTGATGCCATCCAGACTTTCTATGATCCGGGTTCCGGCAAGCAAGCTCTGTTCCATACTCCAAGACATTTGCAACGATACCAGGGTAAGGGCCACGTCATCGGCAAGGTCACCCAGTGCCAGGTCACCACCGACTCCTCCCAGCAGATCCGAGCTGTTCTCTTTCTCGGCAACGCGTGCAGAATTTTCCCTGTCTGCCCGATCACCGGACAGGGCATAAATTGTGACACCCTTGGCCCGAGTGGTACGGAACCAATCAGCATGAATGGCGATAAACAGATCGGCCCGACTGTGGCGGGCTATTTCCGGACGCCGCTTGAGTTCTACATAATAATCCCCTTCCCTGATCATTATTGGCGCAAAACCGGGCAAGGAGGCAAGACGGTTGTAAATTGCCCAAGAAATGGCAAGAGTGATGTCCTTTTCCTTAATGCGACCATCAAAGCCAATGGCTCCGGGATCTTCACCTCCATGTCCAGCCGAAATAGCAACCACAATGTCCCTTTTCTCACTGGCAACCGGTAAGGCTTCGTGCTGTGTGGAAACCGAGCCTTTAGCAGGCTCCAAATCATAAAGATCAACCACCAGACGGTTACCAAACTCGTTGTTGGGTGCGAGGCTGAAAATTGAAGGGCGAACTGTAGCACCCAGATCAAGCACAAATCGCAAGGTTTCATCGTTCCAGTCGCTAATGCGAATAGAGTTCACCGGTGTGGCGGTGAAGTCAGGCTCACCCAGCGATCTGGCTAGGGACGAATCTTCGAGGTCAATGACCACCCGTTCAGGGTTATTGAGGGTAAACAGCTGGTAGGCGACCGCCTCACTCAGATCAAAAACCAGTCTGGTGTGATCAGGAGCCCGCCAAAGGCGCAGGTCCTGCACCTCAGCAGCCTGGACATGGGCAAGGCTAGCAATGAGCCAGCAAAACAGACTGGCATAATGAAGTCGGGGATTGGACATGTTGTAATGAGTTCTCTAGTTGACTAAATGTTTCGGCCTGTTCACTACAATCTTTTGAGTATGGTTTCACCTTTAGTTGTGCGACTTTGGCACACCAGATCCCGCCCCGTTCCGGTGTCGCTCAAATTAATGATTAGGTCTGGTGCTGCAATATACCCCCTTCCGTTTTCTGCCCACTCCACCAGACACAAATTTTTTTCCTGAAAGTAACCGTCAATGCCAAGAACCATCACTTCTCTGGCGAACTCCAAGCGATAAAAATCTAAATGGTAAATGCTGCATTGCTCGAACTCATAGGCTTCTACTAAGGTATAGGTAGGGCTTTTCACAGCTCCGGTAAACCCGAATCCCCGCAGCAGGCCTCTTGCCAGAGTGGTTTTACCGACCCCGAGATCGCCATTGAGATGAATGAAGCCTCCCGTCGTTGCAATACCAGTCACTGGCGTAGAGCCGTGCGCCCTGGTCGCCGGTGCATCAGCTGAGTGCCCGAACACAGCCGGCAGTCTGTATAATGGCCTGGAAAAGGTGGCCTTAGCCAGCCTTGCACCAAAGTTGAGGGTAGCTGTCTCATCAATCAGATACTCCCGATAGAGTCTGGTTGTTGACATTAGGTATCCCCAGTTCAGCGACTGACATTCAACAGCTGCTTGAGATAAGGAAACAGATCAGTGGCGATCAGCCCACGCTCACCTTCTTGGGCGGCCAAATCGGCGGCCTCACCATGAATACAAACAGCAGCAGTCAAGGCTTTACCCAGGTCCAAACCCTGTGCAACCAGCCCGGCAATCAACCCGGCCAATACATCCCCCATTCCACCCGTCGCCATCCCGGGATTACCCTCGCTACACACCAGCACCATGCCTTCGGAGTTGTGATTGACTATGAGGCTACCATGGCCCTTCAGCAAACAATGTCCACCCCACTTTTGCTGCAGAGCGGAAATGGCCGCAAAACGGTCTTCTACGATGTGACTTGACGAAAGCTGCAGCAAACGGGCCGCTTCGCCTGGGTGCGGAGTAAGTATCCAATTGTCTCTTTTGAACCCTTCAATACTTTCGGCATTTTCCGGTGCACATTCCGCCAGTAGATTCAATCCGTCCGCATCAATAATCAGCGGGATATTGTGCTGCAATTGAACACTCAGACAATGCTGAAATAGGGATCGCGACCACTCGCCGGTCCCCAGACCCGGCCCCACGATGATCACAGTTGATCGGGCCATCAGGGCTTTAGTGTCCAGTCCTTTATCATCTGTACAGTTAACCATCAGCTCTGGGCATCGAGCGAGAATGGCCGACCGATGGCAGGAACGGGTCAACACGCTGACTAGCCCGGCACCTGTGCGCAATGCAGACTCGGCGGCCATCAATACCGCTCCGCCATACCCCAGATCGCCACCAACCACTGTTACATGCCCATGGTCACCTTTATGGGCAGCTTTGTTCCGCGGTTCAAGATACGCGGTGGCATCCATGATATCGATTCGAGCACTAGAGGGTTGCGGTGCACTGCAATGGGAATAGACTTCGGGCGGGACATCTAAATCGCTGAACAGCAACTGGCCAGTGTAATTGCCTGCCATACCGGTAAGTAGCCCTTGCTTCATCCCAATGAAACTTGCAGTGAGGGTCGCCTTCACGGCAATACCCTTGGGTATGCCGGTATCCGCATCCAGACCGGATGGAATGTCAATGGCCAGTACTGGTAGCTTGCTCATGTTTATGAATTCAATGGCCTGCCGGTACACACCACCCACCAGGCGATCCAGGCCCGTGCCAAGCAAGCCATCAATAAGCACGATTTGCCGGGAATTGGTGAAGTTGCTGGCAAGGAAATCATCAACGGCTATGGTATATACTTGGCGAGAAATAGCCCATTGCCAAGCGGTTCGGGCATCACCATGAAGATTTTGTGGGTTGCTGGCAGTTACCAGCTGCACAGCCAGTCCATGTTCTTTGGCCAAACCAGCCACAATCCATGCATCACCACCATTATTTCCTGCACCAGCAAATACGAGCAGTTGTGTTGTGTCAGGCCAGCGTTCGGTCAATACCTGAAAACAAACTAGCCCGGCGCGTTGCATCAACGTAAAGCCATCAATGTCATAATGGTCTATAGCGACCCGGTCCAGCTGGCTCACCTCGCTGGCACGATACAGTGCACGGGGCAGTGTGGTCAGAACAGAGGGCATTCGGTTTCACCCCCGAGGGCTTAATGAAATTTTTTGATTAGGCGGTGAATCAGGCGCAGTCCGATTTCCAGTTCTTCAGTAGGAATATCTTCGGTGGCATCGACAGCCCAAGGATCCTGTACTCCGCGAAGAATAGTATAGACGTTTCTGCCCTTGGGACTGAGTATTACCAGGCTGGAGCGTTTGTGTTTGGGATTTGGGACGTATTCCAGCAAACCATCAGCCACCATTACATCAGTAATGCGTTGCACTGCCTGACGTGACTGACCAAGTGCGCGTGCCACCCCTGGTACAGTCAACCCAGAATTGGACAATGCGATGGCACCTATCACCTTCCAGCGGGCATGGGTCAGGCCCAGTTTTTCGGCCATACTATCACCTTCGGCAATCAGCAAGCCATTAAGGCGAAAGAGGGATAGAACCAAGTCTAGAAACAGTACGCGTTTAGAACTATACACCACATACTCCATTCAGTAATAATGACAATATGTTGTTAATATTTTTACAATAAGTGATTATCATAATTTAATTTTCAAAATGGAGCTGGAGGAATAATTCAAGCTATCCCTAGCAATGTCCATTCGGCGACTAAGAATAGGCAACATCTTAACTAATATTGGCTGATATTACTGTCATCATTCCTGTATGGTTCACTTTCGATAATCTGTTTGGCAGACGATTGGCAAGGTTCAGGTGTACCGCAGCAATTGTTGCGCAGGAAGTAGCTTTGGGAAATTAGCCTTGAGAACTAATGCCGGGTTGTGACAAAGATCGGGCAACAGAATTTCTCTTGGCATGCTGTGGCCTACTCACGATGTATTGTGTCCTTTCTGATTGAAGTAGAATGGTTTGGTAATAGACAACTGGCAATCTTCATTAATTCGACGTGAATTTTGGATGTTGACCTCGCCAACAAAAACTATAATCGGCACCAAGAACGGGGGCTCTGAGTGGCAAATGCCTTAGCCACGGTGGTGCTTGCAGGCTCGGCTGTCTTGTGGCTTGCCATGCCAGCAAGCTCAGCTGAGATAGCAGACAAAGGCTCGCCCATAGCGGGATCTGTAAGTGCGCAACGCACCGCCAAGCGATTACTGCAAGTCAGTGGAACTGCCGAAAAATTTACCTCAACGGCACAACAGCAGATTCGCAATATTATTCGTACTTATGCCAGCATCGTGAACATGGAGCTGGATGTCACACTCCCAGATACTGTTAGAAACCGCATCACGGACTGCTATCGCCGTGTTTATGCCTGGGAAAACTTTGAAGATGGAATTGCCAGCATTCTCTCTCAGCATTTGAGCGGCAAGGAAATGTTGATTCTCATCGATTATTATCGCGGTTTGGGACTATCTCCACCGGATATCGACACATTCAAGGCACTAGGCACCAAGGCAGCTACCATCGAAGCCAAGTCTGCAGACTATATGTTTGCCAACAGTGATGGCTGCGTTGAGCTCAATGCGACTTCCATCAGTCGATATCTGACCACTCAGGCTCCCCTTATTTACTGCTCCACTGACAAACAAGACAGTAAGAGCAGACTCGATGTTTTTCAGTTGCTTTGGAACAAACTAGTGGGTCATTGAGTACATTAGATAATTTATGCCAAGCCTGTAAGCTGCATTGGCATAGCGAGTCGGGTAGGCGGGATGGTAAGTATGTTCCCAGCCATCTCCCATATCTGAATTCCAGTTGATTAACACCATCACACGGCCCGAGTCATCAAGTATTGCGTGGTTACTGGCAAAATTTATTCCTTGCTCACCATACTCATCACTGCGAAACAGAGCGGGAATCATTTGGGGTCCGTCAATATCGTAGTAGACATGATAAATCTCATGTTCGGGCGGCAATTCAATAATTTCACGGTCTGGAAAGACTTGGCTGAAACTGGCAAAGAAATTATCCCACTGCCGTTGTCCCCAGAAATCATCTATCAGCAGAAAGCCACCTCGCAGCAAATATTCACGCAGGTTTTCAATCTCACCGGGGCTCAACGCAATGCCGCCGCCCTGTCCCACTTCCAGCATATAGAGAAAGGGATAGTCAAATATTTTTTCGTCATCAAACCGGAGCACGATAGGATCGCTCATCACCCGTATGTTGGTGAGCCTCGAAACCCCTCTCAGAAAGTTCATGTCTGCATCGGGGAAATCTATTGACCAGGTACCATAGCCGAAGCCACCACCATAGTAGCTGTCGAATTGCACGCGCACGAAATTGAACTCCCCAGCATCGTCATAAATCGGCTCGTCAGCATCACCGGCCGCATTCACAATTGGAGGGTAAACCTGAGACTGCACTGTTCCGCAAGCAAGCAGGAGGGCAAGGGCTACGAAAGTCAAGTCAAGTAACTTCATATTCAGAAAGAGCTGATCATTATTTGCATGTCATTCTGAGTCAGACTTTCTCAAACTGCAAGTTCCCCAGGTTGACTGATGTGACTTGTCGGCCAATTTTAATCTGTGGGGCTTTCCCGTTGTTCCGGGGCCCTTGATTTTAATGACCAAACACTGCGAAAAATATTTTACCTCAAAAAACTCTATTTAGTCCTAAGTCTTGCTTATCGAGAGCAACATATCCTGCGCGATGAATTTATTCTTAATGTCGCTTCGATCCAGCAGATACTTGGTAGCCGCCAGCTCGCTGCCCCTCTCCTCCACAGCCCAAGACTGCATAGAGTAGCTAACTCTCATTATCGACCAAGGCCATAGCCTCATGATACTCTCCGATATTGCGCTAGACTTCGGTAGCGATAGCGAGCCAGTGCGAGGCGAGCATGGAGATTGCTCAGCACAGCCGATACATTGCAGTAAACTTACTGAAACAGGCGGAATGGTGTCGACTATTTTGACAGCACATAATGTCCTCTTTCGGGTTTTCCAGACACCTGAGCTGCTTTTGGGAGAGCGAGTTGGCATGGGAATAATCCGAATAGCCCCCTTTCATAATAGCCAACTAAGCCAAAATATGCAGCGTAAACATGCAGGCCAGAGAGTGTTCCTAACCCTTAGCTCGATGTCCGCCATCAATGCCATTTCCTCAGACAAGTACCGCATATGTTCCAGATCCTGCGTAGCTAGACTCAGACCAGGAAACCACCTCGGTTCGGTAATGCCTACACAAGAGACAGCCGCCGATAGCTCATATTTTTCAAAAAGAAAGAGGCAAAGTGCTTGATCGTGTCGGCCTCATCAAGTTCCGATGACAGGTATGGGCGGTGATCAGGGCCAATTAAAAATGATGTTGGTCCGGCATCCAGCCGATCCATGTATTGCGTTTTTGGTGCTTTCTGACTTAGTTCTGCCATCCCGCCAAGGCCAGCCGCTTAACCCTGAAGGTAACAGTGCAGGCTCTTTCTGACTCTGGTAGTCCAGAAATTACCATACCGATTTCAAAATCTTAGACTTCGAGCATATTTATGTATTTTTCATGCAAAAAAGTAATTGCAGGAACAAATGTGCTTCCTAATTATATAATTCATGACTTGATTCATGCTGCAGATTTAGGGATTGCGAATTTCTAAGCGATTGAGTCAGAACAAGATGATTAGTCAAATACCGATTTCAGGATGGAATTGATTCATCGCGATAATGTAAGAGAAATTACATTTGATTTGGAGGATGGATCTACAAGAACACATTCCTAATTAGGTCTTGTTGGACCGGTTTTGCATGTTTTGGAACATGGCAATCTTATGCCAGTGGAAGAATTAGATTAAAGTCTGCACTCTCACTTAGTGTCAAAGCTAATTGAGCTTTTACAAGACCCATCAATTAATCGTTACTGTGCACAGATCATATTCAACTTACACGACGCAACGATTCTAGATAAAAAGGATGTAATGACACTAGGATGAGATCAAGTTTAGTTTACGGAATAGCAATAAGTTGGAGCCTGCATTCTGTCATCACTTGCTGAGTATCGGAGACGACGTGATGAAGCCGTGGAAAATCGCTACTTGCGTGGACGTTATGGCTGAGTGGCTCAGTTGAATTCAGGAGAGTTCAGTCAAATTTTGCGCTAATGGTAACGAGATAGGCGCAAGGCTATTTTCATTCAGATTAAAAAATCATGGCAAAACAGCGGCAACGAGAGCAACGCCAAAAAATTCTAAATAGCAAACAAAAGAAGGTGATTCGAGTACTAACGGAAGGGGGAGTTACCGAGCAAATTATCTGTGAGCATTTTGTAATGACCCCATATATTAGGATTTTGAAACTTCAGGTTGTGTCCCTTTGACGCTTTTACAAAGAGCGAACCCAGCGGTTGATACTAGCAACAGACCGTTCGACTTTTGCTTGGCAGTTCACCCTGTATTTTTATGGGTCAACCTCCTTCCTCTCTCATAAGAGCATACTTCAAACCAGAATTTGACTTTGGATAATTGAGATATTTAGGTAGAAGAAAGTTTTGGTGTCAGAATCTCAGTTAAGTGCCTTATCCATGGTTCCGCGGCCACAACCACTGGTCATGATTCTGGAATTGGTATAACACCTCAATACTAATGCATCAATTCCTTAGTGTAGTAAGCACAGGTTCCAGAAGACTCAGCAATCTTACTACCGCAAAGAATCGCAGTAGTCCATTGTGGTAACCGCTGGCGTAAACCAGATAAAGTTATAGGCCGACTGCTCACCGAACTGATCAAGGTAGTTCTCTGGCTCATATTCGCCGGGCCTCACTTCCATAAAGGAAAGACTGATAATTTCACTGCGCTGCAAACCCTGATCCAAGACTAGCAGATAGTTGGGAACACCAAGATCATGACGGGCATGGTAGTTGCCTGCAATGAGCAAGCCCATATCATCCTCATCTTTCACAATCAGTTGTTCGGCCATTGAATGATCACGAACTTGCTGGATGCGTACCATTGAGGGAATTTGTGATTCTGGCAGTAGGTCACAATGGCTTTCACGAATGTCTGACTCCAACCGCTTAATTACCGAGGCATCAAAAACACTGGCAATCTGTGGAGGCGTGGGCCGGGAATACACGGTGCTTATTGTGGCTTGGTCTATATTGCCTGCAAACAGAGGCAGAGAGGACTGAAAGGCAGTCGTGACTAACGGCCCGTAAAACTCCCAGTCCCAGCCCTCAGAGTCCCAACCAAGGTAATCTCTCAATTCCGCGATATCTTCAATAAAGAGACCATCCAGATTCCTAAGGGCCTCGTTACTGGAGGAATCTAGCATCTCAAGAGTTAAGCGTGACAGTTTTCTTTGGCTTATTAAATCATTAAGCAGCTGCAACTGTAGAATATGGTGGTCCGGGTTATCATGCTTCTCACCCAATATGAGATAACGAACACCATCCAGCTGCTGCCAAAACGCTGGTGGATCGACAAATTCCCCAGTACTGCTCTGCCACAATTTTCCCACTAACTCGTGTTCTGTATACAGGGGAGACTCCCAGACCAAGGCAGCCTGAGTCCCGATCTGGGCGCAGCTGAAAAGTAGACTCGTCAGGACGCAAAGTATAAGTCTATTAATTCTTGCCGCCCATCTGTACCCAGTTCTCATAAATCTCATCGCTCCAGAAATTCTGAAAGTAAGCAATTACCTCAAGCTTTTTACGCTCTGGCAACTGACCGGCAAAGCCCGGCATGGTGCCACCAAACTCAATGCCGCCCTTATCAATAACCCTGATCAACATCGACAAGGGGTGATGCCAAGCATGTGCCGTACCGTCCAGTGGCGGTGGCGGAAAGGTGCCATTAGGCAATTTTTTGCGCCAGTCTGCGACGAGTCCCTCGGCTTTGCCACCATGGCACTGTGCACAATGCTGTCTAAACACCTCGACACCCGATGAGACCTGCTCTTCACTGTACCAGCGCTGGCCGGGGAGGGATGAAACTGCAAGCTTGGATTCAACAGGTTGCATCTGGTCGCATGCCCCAGCCAAGAGCACCAGGAAAAGCGACAATAGGTGTCTTCGGCTCATCACCCACCAAGTTTTTTGGGATAATCAAATTCCAGCAGGTGGGCCGCGCCAGCCTTGATATCGG
The DNA here is from genome assembly GCA_026710425.1 of Gammaproteobacteria bacterium. Classification (GTDB taxonomy): domain Bacteria; phylum Pseudomonadota; class Gammaproteobacteria; order Pseudomonadales; family Pseudohongiellaceae; genus UBA9145. The sequence goes on along the minus strand of JAPORB010000211.1, from coordinate 8,297 downwards.
ACCAGTTAATGATTTCCAAGCCCAGTTTGACTAGCCCACAAGTAGGAACATTGTCAATGTTACTGACTGCCATCAAATTAGCAAATTCGGTAATGGCCGGATTGTGCCCAACCAGCATGGCGGAAGAATACTCATTCCCCAGCATACTGGCCACCTTCAGTAACATGCCGGTGCCTGCAAAATACAAATCAGCATTACTGGCTATGTCCACACTAGAAAAGCCAATATTATTCGCAAATAGCCTGGCTGTGGTACTAGCACGTTTGGCTGGGCTGGTTACGATACACTGCAACTGATTACCACAGCTGGCAAAGCGCATAGCCATAACTGGCGCATCACGAAACCCGCGGCTACTCAGCGGCCGGTCAAAATCCTTTAGCCCGGAATCATTCCAGCTGGATTTGGCATGACGCAACAGGTATAAGGTTTTCATTGGCACGATATGCAAAAACTCCGCTCATAGGCAAAGTTATTCCAAAGGCTGTCTTACTGTGAAACATGCAGCCACCGCAAACATTTTTCCGACTCCAGAAAATCGTGCTGCTTACCGATATTATAAAGAGTAATAGCACAGTCCCTACCACACTATGGCGCAAATTCCAGGCCTCAGAAACAGGCAATTGATTGCGCCGCAATCCAGGAGTTTTCCATGCAATTATACTATTTTTCTTCAGCAGCGATCGCATTGCTTTTTACCAGTTTGGCAAGCCAAGCCCAAGAGCAAAATGGGATCAATACCGAGGTTGAACTGGGGGCAGTGTATACCACCGGTAATACTGAAAATGAAAATATCACTTTTCGAGGTGAAGTGGATTGGAGACGGGATGAGTGGGAGTATGGATTCTTGCTGGACGGTTTTCGCGCATCACAAAATGATATGCGCACAGCGCAACGACTCTACTATGTGGCAGAGGCGGATCACAACATAAATGAACTAAGTTCGATCGGCGGCAGACTGGCTCATGAAGATGATGCATTCAGCGGTTACGACGGGCAGACAGATATTTCCATAAACTATGGTCGTAATCTACTCACTGACAGGGAGAATATGAGTCTGACCCTAGATGCTGGACTTGGAGCCCGCAGCAGTCGCAGTCCGGAAGGCAACTTCGACGAAGCAATAATCCGGCTGGCCGGAGATTATCAATGGGCAGTATCAGAAACAGCGACCTTTGGGCAACTCTTAAGCACAGTCGCTGGTGATAGAACCAGTATCTTCCGGTCTGAAAGCAGTATCGAAACTCGCATTCTCGACAATCTTTCCTTGCGGTTTTCTATCAATGTCAGACATCAGACCGAGGTGCCGACTGGACGCAAAAAAACCGATACCGAAACGGCCATAACTTTTGCCATGAATTTCTGATGCCGGTCACAGTTGTAATCACTTATTATGACTGCACCAAAACATAGTTCAACCCCAAGCGAAGCCTAGTCATGACTCCCGTGGTCCGACTCTACTGGATAGTTGCCCTGCTCTTGTTGCCGCTCAGTCTGATCTGGCTTGGCCGCACCAGTAGCGGCTTTGCGTTAACTGCTATCAACGACAATCTGTTACCCTTGATGTTCAGCTTGGTTTGCCTGTTTTGGACTGTGCTGGGAGGCTATGAGCTATTCTTCAGTGCCAGCAACCTGCGCCGGAACTACCCTGTGCTGTCCAATCTCCGGTATTTGCTCGAATTCTTTCGACCGGAAATACAACAGTATTTCATCTCCAACAATCAAGAAGAGCGACCTTTCTCCAGAGAAAGGCGCAACATGATCTACCAACGAGCCAAAGGTTTGGACGATACCATACCGTTTGGCACAGAACAGGATATCCTGGCCGAAGGCTATCGCAGTCTGTTGCATTCCTTCAATGCCACCGAAGTGGACAAGACCAGTGCCCGAGTTACTTTTGGCGGACCGCAATGCAGTCAGCCTTACTGTGCATCAAGGCTTAATATCTCGGCCATGAGTTTTGGGTCTCTTAGCGGTAATGCGATTGAAGCACTTAACAAGGGTGCCCGACTTGGCGATTTCATACATAACACTGGTGAGGGTGGAATCAGCCCTCATCATCTGAAGTATGGGGGCGATCTAATCTGGCAGATCGGTACTGGCTACTTCGGATGCCGAACTGCCAACGGTCGCTTTGATGATGGTGCCTTTCGCGAGCGTGCTGCCACCAATGTAGTCAAAATGTTTGAGATAAAAATCTCCCAGGGTGCAAAACCCTCTCATGGAGGTGTGTTGCCGGGTGCCAAGGTCACCGAGGAGATTGCGGCAATAAGGATGGTTGAAGTTGGAAAAACCGTCAACAGCCCGCCAGTACATCCAGAATTTTCCACTCCTGTCGGCTTGCTTGAGTTTGTACAACGGCTGCGGGAAGCCACCGATGGCAAGCCAATTGGTTTCAAATTCTGTCTCAGTCGCAGACATGAGTTCCTTGGCATCATCAAGGCCATTCTGGAAACCGGTATACTGCCCGACTTTATTACTGTTGATGGTTCCGAAGGAGGTACTGGTGCTGCACCTCCGGAGTTCACCAATCGTCTTGGTGTTCCATGCCTTGAGGCTACTTATTATGTCAACCAGGTGTTGTTGGGTTGCGGACTGAGAAAAGACATCAAGCTTATCAGTTCGGGCCTGACCGGAACCGGTTTCGATATGCTGGAAAAGATTGCGTTGGGTGCCAATACAGTCAATACAGCTCGTGCCATGATGCTGGCTTTGGGTTGCATTCAGGCACGACACTGCAATACCAACCGCTGCCCTACCGGGGTGGCAACCCAGGATCCCTTTCGTACCAAGGCTGTAGATGTGGACGAAAAAGCCTTGCGGGTAAAAAACTTTCACCACGCCACCGTTGAGGCATTCCTCGACCTCTGCGGAGCTATGGGAGTTGCCAATCCGGACACTCTAACTGCAATTGATTTGTATTACCGCAGTAATGGCGAGTTGCAGACTTACCCACAATTCTATGCGCCTCTAGCCAACCAGCAGTTGCTGGGTAATGATATTCCAGAGAGCTACCGTGTCGACTGGAACCAGGCCAACAGCATGAAGTTCTGATCAGAGATACTCTATATCTGCCGCACTAACTATTTTACATCATGTCACTGGAGGCCATGGGTAGCTGTGCAAGAAAACCGATTTACCGACCACGACCTAGTTATTGTCATTAATGAGCCCAACAAACCGAACATCCGGCTCTAAAGCCCTATCCACTCGTCGGCAGGATGAACAAAATCCATGAAATATGGCATGTAATAGTATAGACCATCAAGATTTTTGAGCGTACCATGCGAAAATTGAAAATTGTCCAGGCAACTGTTTGTAACTAAAAAATTAAATGTCACAAACTCTGGTTCGTTCCGATAAACAGAACAGTACTTTTTCAGATTTACAACATCCCGTTAATTGTCAGCATCAATACCTATCCAATTCTACTGACCCATCTGAACCACCTGCTCAACTGCTCCATTCATATGAACATAGCAATACTCAAACCAGCCAGTGGCAAAATCTTTCAATTATACTGGATTTTGCTGCTATGGCTGACCTCAATGGTAAGCAACGCTGACCAATCAGACCAACGGCTTGACCAGTTATTCGAGCTGCTCTCAAACATAGACAATCCTGCAACAATTCGTGCCACCGAGAACCGTATCTGGGAGATTTGGCTTGAACATCCCAATGATGATCTGGAACAACTGATGAAAATTGGCACTCAGCGCATGAACAGTCAGCTGTACCCGGAAGCTTTGCTAATCTTCAATCAGATTGTTGTTAACTTCCCTGACTATGCCGAGGGCTGGAACAAGCGCGCAACCTTGTATTACCTGGTGGGAAGTTTTGAGGAATCTCTCTCCGACATTGAGCAAGTATTAACTCTGGAGCCAAGACATTTTGGTGCCCTGTCTGGAATGGGTTTGGTTTATTTACAGCAGAAGGAGTTATTAAAGGCCAAACAAGCCTTTGAAGCATTGATTTCTGTCCATCCCTACAGTGCCAATGCACAGGAAAACCTCCGCCTGGTCACGGAACAATTACTCATGGACATCATCTAACCCGGCTGAATGTTTAGACGGGCTTTTGAGCAGGGGACAACACTAACTCGTTCTCGTCAAGCACACAGTAAAACAGGGGCTTACAAGGCGAAAACACTAGAGAAATCAAAACCACACTTACAACGGGCCAGGGAAATGAGAGGGCATAAGGATACTTGCCGCTCTCATCCCTATCTTATTACTTCATAATTCCAGACTCTGGAAAATGATCCTTTACTGTCTGGTACCGGAGACTGAAAAGTCGCCGAAATCGCTTCCAAATTGCCCGTTTACAGAGTCTCCCTGAACGCTACCGGTGAAGTCCAACATCAGGGTCTGACCTTGCGCATCCACTTCAACACTAAAGACAATATCGTTGCCATCAAAGGTTGCGCCGTCAAAGGGTGCTTCACCCAACTGATCGGACCCCATCATGCCACTGCCGTCTTCATTCAGTGTGAGTGTGGCCGGCAAAGTCCCAAGTGGAGTATTCAACTCAACATCCCATACACCAACACCAGGCGGTGTGGAAGATGCACAGCCTACGAGTAATACCAGAGAGAGTACCAACCATCCGCCAATTATTTTTTTCATGCTAAAATTTACCTGTCCATTTATGGAATGTTAACTTTCGAACTATATGATTTGTTCACCGAATTAACCGAGCAGAAATATCCTCTCGAGTTATACAACAAAAGCCTGAAATTAATGTCTGGGCAGCCCATGACTGACCCTTTCCATAACCCATTTCCTTCTGCATGGCAGTCAGACTAGGTTTGCCTGAACTGAGTATTCCTTGATGAAGTTGCCCAAGTTGCGAGTCGGTATGCCTATTGTCCTGTTTATGCCGTTATAGTCAAGCCATTAAGGGCCTATTTTAACAGACAAAAGGACTGCTCTAGAGACTTTGGGTGCCAACCTGCCAGTCAAGGCGAGAGTTGCCATGCTGTAAGCCAGCACTTGCCTGTTTGCCGAAACCCCATAGTCTGGATAATTTCCCGCACCAACCCGGGCATATGTGCAGCACCGTAAAACAGGCCAATAGACCGATTCCCGGCGGACAGACTCTTAGCCAAGGCTTCGAGTGCCACTCGATTTCGTTCTCCGAGTATTGTCAACTCCGATTCAATCTCCGGGCTTAGTGCCAGACCTCCACTGCGTGCCAACTCTCTGGCCACCAGAAACTTGATGGCTTCCGGCTGATTGTCAGCCACCAGTGCCTCCATTAGTGCGGCAAAAGTAAAGCGGCTGGGCTTGACTGCATTGGATGCCATCGCCTTTCGCTCAGCCTCCATCTGAGCCTGCGCCATATTCAGGAACATCGAAAAGAAGGACTCATCTCTAGAAGCCATGATGTCCTCAAGTTCTGTGGCAGTCAGGTCTGCATGGAGAAAGTTGTCTGCTCCGTAATCAATTCCCTGCAACTGAAATTCCAGATTCAGATAATCAGCAATCAGTGTTTGAACCAGTCCCAAGGTAGATCCCGGAACAACCTCTCCAGACTCGTTTTCCAGTACATCACCAGATAGCGACTCAACATCGGCAACCAATTCAAACAGCAGAACTTCCAACGTCTCAAAATGCTGATTCAGTCGGTCAAAATAAGCTGAATCAGCAATGTGGATAGCTGCAATCAAATCCACCGTCTGCCCTGAGTCGTTTTGATAGCGTGTGATGGCGGTCTGTAGTTCACCCTGCCATTCACCCTCACCTTCAGCAAAGCGTAAATGCGCACTTTCCTGAGCCAGCAATTCCAGAACAGCAAAAAGCTGGATGCATAATACGAGGCCCCATTGGATTGGTAACCTTGGCAGATTGTTCGGCTTTTCACAAACCTTGCCAAGATCGCTCATTTTGCACTGCTAACCATCAAAGGGAATGCTCCGCGGCGTTCCAAGCCAGATCCAGTATTTCTCTGACCTGCTCGACACTACTAACGGTTCTTGGGTTGCATTTCACTACTGGATGCCTAATGGCCCTTTCGGCAATCTCGTCTAGCTTCGATAATTTGATGTCAAGTTCCTTCAGACTCACCGGTAAACCAAGTCTTGCAATCAATCGCTGCACACTAATTGCCGCATCCTCAGCTGCTGAACCCAGAGCCTCGGCAATCGCTTGCTGACGTTCTGAGTTGACCGAATGATTCCAGCGCAGGACGGCGGGCAGCATAACACAGGAAGTATAACCATGGGGCACGCCGCAGAGACTCCCGAGAATATAGCCGATGCCGTGGCTAGCACCGAAGGCGATAGTGGCCAAGCCGCAACAAGCCAGCCACACAGCTTGCTGACTCAACTGGCGTGCCTCAAGATTTTCCGGCTCATCAGCCATCAAGGGCAATGCTTGGCTGAATAGTCGTATGGCATGCAGAAAATGCCCGTCATGGTAAGGCGTTGTATCGGCAGAGCAATAGCCCTCAATGGCATGATCCAACGAGCGGATGGCGGTGGATAGAAAAAGCCAATGTGGTGTGTGTTTGCTTAATTCCGAGTCGTAGATGATGACTTGGGGACAAAGCGTGGGGGCCATGTAACCCTCCTTGGCCTGTCGTTTGCTGTCCAGCACTCCCGCCAGATTGCTAAACTCGGCTCCAGAGAGGGTCGTGGGTACAGCAATCTGGCGGATGGCCGCAGGTGTCTGAAACAAACTGCTGTCTCCGCATTTGCTACCGCGAGTGCCATCAGTTCGCTGCGCGTAGTCCAGTAGCTGGTCCTCTGTTTGCACCTGCTGATCAATGGCCAGCTGGATGGTCTTACACCCATCAATGACAGAACCACCGCCAACTGCCACCAGCAGATCAGCCTTTGAAACGCGCACTTCCCTGAGCACATTCAACACATCTTCACGGGGAGTATGCGCACCTATTCCTGTGCTGAGACCAACGAATCGATCACCGATGGCCTGTGTCAATTCCTTGAATTGATTGGTTTCCTTGGCCAAAGTACTTGAGGCAACGATATAAATCCTCCTTGATCCCAGATCCTGAGCCACTGCCGACAACGCAGAAGCTACTTTTTCACCATAAATTACCCGTTCCAGTGCAGTATATTTGAATTGCAAGGTTTTGCTCCTGTAATTTGTTCCATCTCCAGCCTGCCAGGTCAGCGTACAAAGCTGGCTAGGGAGGTTGGCCACCACTTTTTAATTTCAAGCATCAGAAAGGCTGTATTATTCCCCGACAGTTCCAATTTTCCAAGAGCCGAGCAGACATCTGCATTAAACCTATCCACCACTATCAAGTTTTATCAATTCCTAATTGATCCATTTTTTGTGATAAATGCGGGAGGTTTAAAGTTACAGGGCATGGTTAAACTCAAGACACACCATTGGCTCCCGCTTTGCATCCAGACCCTGAAAGTTCTACGGTAAGATAATTGCTATTACATTGACAAGACCACCCTGATTCATCAACTGGTTAGCAGCGGGAGATATCATTTTTTCCCGTCCACAACGCTTTGGCCAGAGCTTTTTGATGAACACCCTGAAAGAGCTATTCAAGGGCAATGAAATTCTGTTTCAGAACAGCAATTCCCGCTAGCTCGCTTGGGCTAGTAAAATCAGGGGTCCCCGACTGAATTAAAGAAAACCTTTCGTAAACTATGCGCTTATTTGAACGAAAAGGACACCATGAATTCCCAATAACCGGAGTGTATTCATGGGCAAAACAAATTTAAGGCGCAATCTTAGCACACCAGGACTGATGCGGAGTGTGAGAAACAGTTTCCAGAAAATCTCTGGCCCGGTGAAGGACCGTCAGTGGGCATTGTCAGATGTTCTGATGTCTGGTTGAATGTTTCTGCTAATAACACTGATGCCAATGTGTTTATCGGGTGGCTGGTGACCGCAGTCAACTTGGCTGACGCAAGTTAAAATCCGGCACTGCTCGCAGCCCAGGATTAATGCTGTTGCAAATGCGGAGAAACTGCATCGGCTTAGCCGGACAGGCCCGTGTTGAAGATGTCGTCCAGCGTGTCTGCAACCAGCAGTGCATCCTGCCACTGGTCCAGCTGAGCCACAGTGGCAGCCCGAACGGCATCAATCCGTTGTTCGGGAAGCTCACCAAATTTAAGGCGCGCCAGACGCAAAAATGTATCCGTTTTTTCTTGCGCTATACCTTGCTCTATACCTTGCTCTATACCTTGCTCTATACCTTGCTCTATACCTTTCTCTATACCTTTCTCTATACCTTTCTCTATACCTTTCTCTATACCTTTCTCCAAACCTTGCTCTAAACCTTTCGCTTTACCTTCCTCTATCCATTGTTCGGCT
>JAPORB010000166.1 GCA_026710425.1 Gammaproteobacteria bacterium | reverse complement strand
TAATCAAGGCTAGTACCAATATTGGCCATTGCCACGGGTTATTGAGAAGTTACATTATTTTCTCGATATTTAAGAATAATAGACTATAAATTTATAAAAATAAAGACCAATTACCTATCAAGATATGCCATCATTCATCTCTGACAAGCGTCAAGCTCATACCATTAGCTTTGCTTGATGTCTGCCCACAGCAAACAGGGAGAGTCAGACAACAGAAATTACTTTCGGTTAGCAGAAATGAGTCGAACGGCAAGCTTGGTAACCTTGGGGGATGCCACAGCCAGTCTGGTTTACAGAACCCGGGAAATTACCTTCAACCCGACCAAATGTCCTATCAGCAAGCAGGCACCGGGTATAGGTGAAGCTACAGGGTGCTCAAGTTTAGGAGTATGCAGATGTTCAATTTATTGTGCCGTAAATAATCTTTTCGACTATCAGTCGCTATACCAATCCGATCTTTAAACCACCGTTTGTTTCTGGAATCCTTAATCCGGTTGCATGCCATCTTTACATTGGAGACTGATACTTGTTCAAGTGGCCAATTATCTTATGCAATATATTCATGGCTCTAGCATACCCTGGACTATTTATCACTTATGGTTTCTACAGGCTGGGCGGATCACACAACTCTCACTTCCATTAATTCCATAAACTGACGTTCTCCTTGAGACACTCTACAAGACTTGTTGGGTTTATGCCGGATAAGACAGATGTCGAATACTCATCTCAACCCAGAATCTGCTCTATTTCCAGAGCTGACTGACTATTACCTGAAAGATGAAGCTAGCCTGATCAGTGAGCTTTACACGGCATTGACTCTGGATGCGTCTCAACGGCGACACATAGAGAAGGATGCTGCAGCATTGGTGAGCGAAATTCGATGTAGCAGCGAGGCCCGCAGTCCAATCGATAATCTACTGCAGGAATACGGGTTATCAACTGAGGAAGGTATTACGCTGATGCGACTTTCAGAAGCCCTTGTTCGCACTCCGGATTACGCAACGTCCCGAGCCCTTATCCGGGATAAAATCGGTGGGGCAAACTGGGCTGCACATGCAGATCAAAGCAACTCATTTCTGGTGAACCAAGCAACACTTGGGTTGAGAGTAACTTCCAGTTGGATATCTGCCACTGGCGGCACCAAAGGCAATAATCTGCTTGCAAAGCTTGGGGACAAGCTGATGCATCAAGCCATGTTTCATGCCATGTATGTTATGGGCAATCATTTCGTGCTCGGTCAAACCATAGAGGAGGCTTTTGTCTGCGGTAAAAAGAGTGAACAAAAGGGATTCTCCCACTCCTATGACATGCTGGGAGAAGCAGCACAAACCTTTGAGGATGCCCAACGTTATTTTGAATCCTACCATAAGGCGATATCTTTTCTGGCACAGAACCATACCGCCAATAACAATGCTGCCAGATGCCCTGGATTATCAGTCAAACTCTCTGCACTGCACCCACGCTATGAATACGCACAACATCAGGCTTGTATCCCAATACTTACCGATCGTCTCATCGAACTTTGCAGGGCTGCGGCTGAAGGAAACCTTTGGCTGAACATCGATGCCGAAGAAGCCGACCGGCTTGAATTATCACTGAAGATTTTTCAACAAACGCTAAAGGAACCTTCGCTCAAGGAATGGCCGGGATTCGGTATTGTAGTCCAAGCCTATCAGCGTCGGGCGATACCGGTGCTCGACCATCTGGTAAATCTTGCCAAATCCCAAAAGCGTCGAATCGCTGTGCGCCTAGTAAAAGGTGCCTACTGGGATATGGAGATCAAGCGCGCTCAGGAACTAGGGCTGGCCGATTATCCGGTTATGACCCGCAAGGAAAACACGGATCTGAGCTATATTGTATGCGCACAGAAACTACTTTGTGCATCCGATCAGGTTTTCCCGCAATTCGCAACCCACAATGCCAACACAGCAATATCAATTGCATTTATGGCGGGTGAAAGCCATGAGTATGAACTTCAGCGGCTACATGGAATGGCTGCTGCACTGCATGAAAGACTCGCATCAAGATTCGGTGTCCAAAGTCGAATCTATGCGCCTGTTGGTAGCCACAGGGATCTACTTCCCTACCTGGTGCGTCGCCTTCTGGAAAACGGTGCCAACGGATCATTTGTCCATCAAATGCTGGATGACAACTTTAATGCTGCTGAAGTCGCCCAAGATCCGGTGGCAATCATTGAAAATAACTCCTGCATGACCCATCCAAACATTCCGAAGCCGATACAAACAGTCGATGCTGGTCGTCATTCTGCTATCGGCATAGATCTGACACAGTCCAAAACTGCAACGATACTTGAGAAAACTGCAAGTTCCAAAACCCATTATGCCTTCCATAGTCTAGTCAATGGTAAGGACACCGGAGACAACAGGAAGCCAGTGTTCAGTCCTCAGCAAACCTACGAACAAGTTGGAATGGTTTCTATGATTAGCCCGAACATCGTGGATGAGGCAGTGACAATTGCTGCAAAGTCAAGCTGGCTGGAATCCGTAACAGTTCAGGAGCGTGCCAAAGTGCTGCAAACTGCGGCTGACCTGCTTGAAGAGGAGTTTTTGGCTTTTTTAGAACTTTGCGTCAGGGAAGCGGGTAAAACATTACCCAGCGCAACAGCAGAAATACGTGAAGCGGTCGATTTTTGCCGATTCTATGCCTTGCAGGCTCAATCGCAAAAGATACTCAACCGCTGCCCACTTGGTGTAGTGGCCTGCATTTCACCATGGAATTTCCCACTTGCTATATTTTTGGGTCAGGTAGTAGCCGCATTGAGTGTAGGCAACACTGTTGTGGCAAAGCCTGCGCCGCAAACACCGATGCTTGCCACCAAGGCAGTACAACTGCTCTACCGTGCGGGTGTTCCTGGCAGTGCTTTGCAGTTGTTGCTTGGGGATGGAGTCTTGCTTGGCAATGCGATCACTCGACATCCCTACATTTCAGGTATCTGTTTCACCGGTTCGACTCAGACTGCGAAACGAATTGCGGAAAATCTGGTGGATTCAGGCCGTCCTGACACGCCCCTAATCGCTGAAACAGGCGGCATCAATGCCATGATTGTGGACTCCACCGCTCTGCTGGAGCAGGCTGTAAAGGATGTTTTGGTCTCTGCCTTTGACAGTGCCGGCCAGCGATGCTCAGCTTGTCGGATTGTTTGCGTTCAAATGGATATAGCCAATGATTTTATTCAAATGCTGACAGGTGCCATGCAAACACTGGTCATAGGTAATCCGGCAAAACTGTCAACCGATATCGGTCCTGTCATTGACCAGACAGCCTATGACACTATAGAAAGTTACAAGGTGCAGGCGCGGAACAGGATCCTATTTGAACTTAAGCCTGACCATGACCTTGCATGCGGATATTTTTCTGGCCCTGCATTGATTGAGGTGGAACATATAAGCGAAGTCAGACAAGAAGTATTTGGCCCTGTCCTTCATCTGATCAAATTTAAGGCAAATGAGCTCAATAAACTGATTGACGAAATTAATAGTCTTGGATTCGGACTCACCCTGGGGTTTCACACCCGTCTGGATGATCGAATTGATGATGTTGCCGCTCGCGCCAAGGTTGGAAACCTGTATATCAATCGAAATCAGATTGGTGCCGTAGTAGGAGTTAATCCCTTTGGTGGAGAACGGTGGTCCGGCACAGGACCCAAGGCAGGCGGACCGCACTATTTGTTGGGACTGACCCGCTCCAACAAACCAGCAACAAATCAAGAATTGGTTGTTCCATCAGCCGCGCCATTTCCCGATCAGGGCCATACCGAATCGGAGAAGATTCTAGCAAATGCCAACACGGCTGCACAACAATGGCAGAACAACTATAGCCTCGACGAACGGTTAGAGTTCATTGCTAGCTGTGAGCTAAGTCCTGCTTCAGCCGAGCTTGCCTATGATGAAGAAACTGCTCTATCCGGACCGACCGGAGAAACTAATATCCTGCGCCTGTGTCCGCGCCAGACCATTTTGTGTTTCGGTGGAGATACTGCCCAACAACTTAAACTGCAATCAGCGAAATCGCTGGTAACCGGCTCTGCCATAATCATCGCAACGGACAACCCCGCCATTCTCATTGATATCTCTGACAGAGCGCAACTGCCAACTAATCTCATCCAATGGGTTTCTCGGAATCAGGGAATCGAGTTGATCAATCTTTCTATTGATGGTGTTGCAGCCGATGGACACATCAGGCAGCTAGTCGCTAGCAAAACATGTCTGCGCAAGGGTCCTATTCTTACTGTCCTGTCTGGTACCGATCCAGTTGAGCGATTTCTTTATGAGCGTACATTGACCATCAATACAACTGCTGCTGGTGGTAATGCCTCTTTGCTTGCCATGAGCTAGTACCCTTTTAATCAGATATTTTCAGCATAGGGGGCTACAATAGACTAAACCGAAGATGCCAGAATAAAGCTTCATAGCATATATTCAAAATTAACAAGTTGACTGAGCTCTGACGGAAGAATTTATGTTTATGCGTTTAAGGCGACTGCCCATATCACCAAACTGTTGATTAGAGATATTAGATGGTCTTGCTTCTAAATCGGGCTGGAGTAATGCGAAGCGATGGTCAAATCGAGCCACCGCAATCAGCATACGCACGAAAAACCCACGAGTCAGGGATGCTTTACTTAGTCTAGCCTCGCCATGTTGTGCTATATTGAACCACCTTCGGCATCTGAATTGAGGATACCTGCATGCCCAAAATGATTTATACCCTGGCCATCGTACTCACTGGATGGCTTTCAGTCTCTCAGGCACAGAACAGCATAGAGTGGCATACTCTGGGCAATGATTATGCTCATACCCGCTATACTCCTGCCACCGAGATCAATGCTAATAACTTTACAGACCTTGAAGTGGTGTGGCAGTGGGATGGTGCCAGTTTTGATGGCTACAGCGGACGCTCCACACCCAGCTATATCAATGGCATTCTATATACCGTGTCCGGCCCACGCCGTCATGTGGTAGCCATAGACCCCAAAACCGGTGAAACCCTGTGGTCATATCGACTTCCCAACACCGGGCGCTGGGAATACTCCATGCGGGCCTCCTATGGCAAGGGCATTACCTATACCGAAATCGATGGCAAGGGTGTTGTCATTGTTTCCACACCTGGTTTTTTTCTGCTGGCTCTGGACGCTATCAGCGGCAAGCCACTGCAAGACTGGGGGCGTCCGGTGGCACTGGATAATTTTCCCCAGACTGGTGTAGTCGACATGCTGGCAGATCTGGGTCACCCCTATGATCCCTATGAGGGCATTCCTCTAGAAGTGGGCTACATCACCACTTCCTCACCACCGATCGTGGTCAATGACACTATCGTGGTAGGAAACTCGGCTGAGCAGGGTTACCTCCAGGCCCGAATTGAAAACGTGCCCGGTGATATTCTTGCCTATGATCGTGACAGTGGTGAGTTTAAATGGAAGTTCAACATAATCCCGCAGCCAGGCGAGTATGGCCATGAGACCTGGGAAAATGATGCCTGGAAATGGACCGGAGATGTCTCGTCCTGGGCACCGTTATCGGCTGACCCTGACAGAGATTTGGTTTACATTCCTACCAATGGTGCCACCATTGATTACTATGGCGGATTCCATCCTGGTGACAATCTATATGGAACCTCACTGGTAGTGCTTAATGCCTCGACCGGGGAACGGGAGTGGCATTATCAACTAGTCAAGCATGACATCTGGAACTACGACACTCCAACCGCACCGATATTGCTGGATTTGAATGTACCAGGTCAGGGTGGGATTCCGGCGGTAGCACAGGTCACCAAACAAGGTTTTGTCTATACCTTTAACCGCTACACCGGTGAACCGGTATGGCCCTTCGAGATGCGTAAAGTGCCACAGTCAGAGGTGCCTGGAGAAAAACTGTCTCCGGATCAGCCTTTCCCTACTAAACCGGCAGCGTTCGAGATGCAGGGTATCGACATTGACAATCTAATGGACTTTACGCCGGAATTGCGGCAGGAGGCAATCGCTGCAATGGCGGACTTCGATATGGGCCCCCTGTTTACACCGCCAGTGCACGACACCAACGAGCGCGGCAAGATTGGAGGCATGATGTGTCCCGGTGGCGGAGGTGGGGCCAATATCTATGGTCCACCAGTAGCAGATCCAGCCACCAACATCCTGTATATCTCCTCAATGAAAAACTGTGAAAGTCTGCGAGTGATTCCGGGTGAAGAGGCTGATGCCCTCATTCCGGAACCTACCGGCAGCACCTTTTCGCAGTATGCCAACGACCGCAGGGGTCGCAGCCCGCGTACCGCTTCCGGGTTACCCTATGTGAAGCCGCCATACAGCCGAATTACGGCCATTGATATGGACACTGGCGAACATGTGTTTGTAATTCCGACTGGTGAAACGCCGGATCGTATTCGAAACCATCCGGCACTGGATGGTGTCGATGTTGGGGACACTGGCACCGGTAATGTTGTGTCCATGGTTGTTACGGCAAATTTGCTGATTTACTCCGATACGGATCACGATGGGCAAAGGGCTCTGCTCTATGCCATTGACAAACAGACTGGCGAGGAAGTGGGGCGAATCGAGGTACCAACCCAGAGTCGTTACGGCATGAGCAGCTGGGTGCATGACGGCCATCAATACATCATGCTGCAGACTGGTGCCAAGTTGACTGCAATGGCTCTGCCGGCAGCAACACCAACCGTGTCTTCTGCACACTAACAGACTGCCACTGGGATTTTGAGGATTCTATAGGTAGAAATTTACATACCATTGTGCCCAACACTGCAAAGGAGTTCCGGCAGTTGTTGTGAATTTTAAAATTTGAAGTGAGCAAACCACGTGAACCGTTAATTTCATGCAATCTGTCTTTGAGTGGAATGACAGTATTTGGTGAGATTTTTCGATGGGACAAGAATGTTCATCTCTAGGGGATTATGGAAGTTGAATCAAATGATAAGCAATTCAGAAAATCTATTTGAGTCTGCTGGAATAGCACAAAGCCAGACCAGAGAAAACTCTATTGATGGTGTTATCACTTACTACTCATTGAGCAGTATGACCTTTCCAAAGTAATGGAATTCATCGCAGTGCACAATGTCAACCTTGCTGCCAAAGCCGAGAAAGCCGAAACTTGGGTAGCCAATTTTATCGCTCCATCATTATGATGCCAATAAAATTGGCTTGGATCCGAATTTACAAGCGATAACAACACTAACTTTAGTAAATTGATATTGAGTCTTTTTCTTTCGCTTGCTCACTAACAAACTCTCTTGGCGGAATTGCTACTTTGCAGCTGGCAGACAACAGTTCACTCATAATGTATACCGATCGGCTATAAATTTTCCAACTTGATACAACACAGAAAATGGCAATGCATAACTAAAAAAAGTAACTGCAATACACCAAAGCCATATCCTCAAAGGCCCGAGGCAACTTACCCTAAGTACTTACCTTGTGATACCACAAACCGATCCTCGGATCAATCAATGAAAGCAGGCACACTCCTAATTCTCCTTGGTTTGTTGCTGCGTGGAGATTTACTGGCCAGACAAGAGCAGTTTCTGGGCGAACGAGTCGTACATCTGCTGGATGAGCCCCGGCACCGACCAGTGCGGCAAGAAGGTCAACTCACGCTTTTGGATGTACGGATAAAGCCTGGCGATGAATCGCTTCCTCACACCCACGATCAGCCCATTCTACTAACCTACATAAGCCTAGCTGATGGACCACAAAACGGGCGCGTTCGGGTAAACCTCAATTACTCTATCGAACCCCTCATCCACAAGGTCGGTAATGTCGGCCCGGGTCTGTTTCATATCATTGCCCTTGTGCATGATGGATCAGGTCAGCCAGTCTCAGATGATGATGTTGCTGTTGGCACACAAGTGGATCCGGATATTGATAACAACTGGTTCAGATCCTACCGCTATGAACTGGAGCCAGGAGAAACCACGGCCCTGCAAACCCATATCAACCCCACTTTCATAATACAGGGGTCAGAGGGTCTCGCTCATGTCTCCCGTGAGGATGGCTTGACGCGCGAGCTTGCCTACCCCGGTGCATGGGCGTGGCGTAAAGCAGGATCTACCTACAATATTGCTAATGTGGGTGACTCACTGGTCGCTATAATTATCAATGAAGGAAGACTGCAACATTGAATATCTGAGTTACTTCAGAATCGCTGACAAGATTGATACGGGGCTTGTAAGATCCGATCATGGATTTATCTGATAAGTCTATTGTATTTAAGGTCTATTATTTACTCTAAATCTAACGCTAAAAGGTGGAGATAATTGCTGTGCAAGCTGTGGTGCAAGAGCAACCTATGTTCAACTTTCCCGACCTGTCGAGATATGGTATTTCCAATGTACTGGTTGTTTATCACAATCCAAGCTATGAATTGCTGTTTCAGCATGAGACCAATCCGGCACTACAAGGCTATGAACGGGGAGTGCTGACCGAATCTGGGGCAGTAGCGGTCAATACAGGAGAGTTCACCGGTCGATCGCCTAAAGACAAATATCTGGTGCTGGATAACACCACCCGAGACACTGTGTGGTGGTCAGATCAGGGCAGCAATGACAACAAACCTATTGATAAATCAGTCTGGCAGGCACTGAGAGAGCGGGTCACCGATCGGCTTAGCGGCAGAGAGTTATATGTGGTAGATGCCTTTTGTGGTGCAAATGCCGATACCCGCCTGAAGGTCCGCTTTATCACCGAGGTGGCCTGGCAGGCACATTTTGTCAAAAACATGTTCATCCGGCCCAGCGCAGATCAGTTAGTGGATTTTGAGCCGGATTTTGTGGTGCTCAATGGTGCCAGATGCAGCAATCCTGACTGGCAACAGCAAGGTCTGAATTCTGAGAACTTCATTGCATTCAACCTTACCGAAAAAATGCAACTTATTGGTGGCACCTGGTACGGTGGTGAAATGAAGAAGGGAATTTTCTCCGTGATGAATTACCTGCTACCGTTACGGGGTATCGCTTCCATGCACTGTTCTGCCAACATTGGACCAGATGGTTCCACTGCCATTTTCTTTGGTCTCTCCGGCACTGGCAAAACCACCCTGTCGACTGACCCCAAACGCGCATTAATCGGCGATGACGAACATGGCTGGGATGACAGGGGTGTATTCAATTTCGAGGGTGGATGCTACGCAAAGGTCATCAACCTCAGAGAAGACAGCGAGCCGGATATCTATCATGCCATTCGCCGAAATGCGCT
This sequence comes from Gammaproteobacteria bacterium, assembly GCA_026710425.1. GTDB lineage: Bacteria > Pseudomonadota > Gammaproteobacteria > Pseudomonadales > Pseudohongiellaceae > UBA9145. Next base: position 19,967 of record JAPORB010000166.1, on the reverse strand, counting down.
TCTGGAAAACGTATCCGTGGATCATAATGGTCAGATCGATTATGCGGACAATTCCCGCACCGAAAACACTCGCGTGTCCTATCCCATTCATCATATTAACAACAGCGTCAAACCCCACTCTCGGGGCGGTCATGCCAGGCAGATTATTTTCCTGTCCGCTGATGCCTTTGGTGTCCTGCCACCAGTGGCCAGATTGACATCTGAGCAAACCCAGTATCATTTCCTTTCCGGGTTTACCGCCAAGCTGGCCGGAACCGAACGAGGGGTTACCGAACCGACCCCTACTTTCTCCAGTTGTTTCGGTGCCGCCTTTCTCTCATTGCACCCCTTGCGCTATGCCGAGGTGTTAGTCAAACGAATGAAGGCCTCTGGTTCCAGTGCGTACTTGGTCAACACTGGCTGGAATGGCACCGGCATGCGCATCGACATTGCGACAACCCGTACCATAATTCATGCCATTTTCGATGGCAGCATTGAGGAAGCAGAGACCTATGAACTGCCCTATTTTGGGTTGGCGATTCCCAAGGCCATAGAAGGAGTGCCATCAGACATACTTGACCCACGGAACACCTATGTTGACCCGCTCGACTGGGATGACAAGGCGCAAAGACTTGCTCACCTGTTCATTCGCAACTTCGAAAAATTTACCGATGATCCGGCAGCCGCCCATCTGGTCTCAGCTGGTCCACAGCTTTAGCTGCTACTGAAGTTTATCTTGCTGGTACATGCAGCATGATAAACATCGGACTCTGGACTGATCAAGCTTCAGTGCTGAATGGAACCACCTCGCATCCTCAGTGTTCAGCAAGTCTGCTGAAGATCCTCAACTGACTGGTGAATGATGACTGCGTCTGTCATTACAAGTATTCCAACGACTAGAGATGAATCACTCTACCATTTTTGAACGATCAACCTTAAAGCCTAGTGCTATAATGCTCAGATAGCATTAAAGTCAGAGTCAGGATGCAACCCATTGACGGCGATCGTTTTGGAATAAAAGACACAGAAATTAAGTTGCCACGGGATTCTTCGGGCATTTCAGGGACCGGCAATGCACTTCAATCAGTGACCGGATTGGTCACTGATTGACCTTTCGTGGCTAATGTCCTCCAGCATCCGGTTGTGCCGCTGGAAGTGCCATTGCAGTGAGCTTGGAGCTGGTTTGCAGCATTAGGTACTGATGCCCGTCATGCACCCAGCTGCTCATACCATAGTTGGAACGAGCAGGTGCCTCAACCTCCGCCAGAATTTCGCCACTGTCCTTATCCAGGGCCCACAGCATGGGGGTACCATCAGTGGCAGTATCCGTATAGACCAACATGGTGGGTGTAACCACCATCGGGACCAAGGCACCAGTTCCGGTATTACCATAGACACTTTCGGGGACTCCGGCTCGCTCAAAGGCATCCTTGTAGCGCTGGGGTGTCTCGCCCGTAGGGATGGTGAATTTTTTCTCACCAGTGTTCATATCATAGGCCACAATGGTGCTGTAGGGCGGCTTCCATATCGGCAAACCACTGGGATGTCGCGGCGGCCTGGCCGTGGCACCGGGGACTCCATTGGCAAACTGAGCAGTTGTGGAGCCTGTGGAGTTGGGAAAAAGCAGATCTGCCTCTTCTCCGGGAATCAACCGCAAGGCAAAACATGCCGTATGCTCAGACAGATAAAAGGTGTTCGTAAATGGATCGGCAACCGGGGGCGAGGTAATGTTTACGCCACCAGCACCGCCGGGACAATTCATAGCTGCATATTTTCCCTCGGGGTTATCAGCATGGATTGGCGGGTTAAAAAGCCCCCCTAGCGTGTAGTCCGACATTGCCTCAACAGACTGGGCCTTGAGTTCGGGTGTAAAATCCAGCATGTCCTCTTCGCTGAACCCCTGAAGAGAATAGGGTTCTGGCCATGTTACATGAGGCTGAACCGGCGACAATACTTCGCCAGGCACAATAGAAGGAGGAACTGGTCGGTCCTCAATAGGCCATACCGGCTCGCCAGTAAGCCTGTTGAAGGTATAAAGCCAACCCTGCTTGGTGGCCTGCACCACAGCCGGGATCTTGCGCTCGTCGACTGTCAGATCCATGACCACTGGGGCTGTTGGCGTATCAAAGTTCCAGATCTCGTGTTTCACAAACTGGAAGTGCCAAGCCCTTTCACCACTTGATGCATTGAGTGCTATAAGACTGGTGGCAAACAAATTGTCACCGGGGCGAAAACCACCGTAGTAATCAATGGTGGCACTGTTGGTCGGAATAAAAACCAGGTCATTTTCCAGATCGGCAGATAACGGTGCCCAGGAAGAAACATCACCAGTCCATTCCCAAGCCTCGTTTTCCCAAGATTCATGGCCATATTCTCCGGGTTTGGGGATTACGTTGAATTTCCATTTGAACTTGCCGGTGCCCAAATCGTAACCGAGAATGTCCCCTGGGACATTTTCGATCCGGGCCTGGTGATAGCCCTGCTCGGCCGAGTTGCCAACTACGACAGTGTCATTGACCACGATAGGCGGTGAGGAAGAAGTGATATATCCAACCTCAAGTGGTATTCCCTCATAGGGATCATAGGGATGGCCCAAATCGGCCAACAGGTCAACTACGCCGCTCTCAGGAAACCCCTCAACAGGCACCGGGGTGCCCCAGTCCTCCAGTGGACTACCAGTTTTGGCATCAAGTGCCGTGAGGAAAAAGCCAGGGGAAACAATTAACACAACGCCACGGCCATCGATATAACCAAAGGCGACACCCTTGCCATAGTCAGCACGCATTGAGTAATCGGCACGGGGAGTCTTTGGCTCACGGTAGGACCAAACAGTCTCGCCAGTTTTGGGATCAACGGCCACTACATGTCGGTTATAACCCGCCACAGTGTAGAGCAGTCCATCAATATAGGATGGCGTGGAACGACCGCTGACGGCACCAAAGCTGGCTCCATCCCATTCCCAAGCTACCTCCAAGTCCCCAAAATTCCCTGGAGTCAGTTCATTAGCTGGCGTGTAGCGGGTATGCGCATAATCATTGCCCAGAGTGAACCACTCAATACTCTCCGGATTGCTCTGCGAGTGCCCCAATGTGGGACTGAGCAAGAAGAGGATGGTAGCGAACCATTTAGTTAAGTCAGTAACTGACATGATTTCTCCTTGTTTTGTATGAATACTGATAGACAATTTGGGCAGTTATCGCAGCTACCTACAACTCCCCCACCAATCACTCTTTAATAAAACCTTCCTAGGATACTTGTGGGATGTTCGTATTGAAAGAGTATCTAGTTTTGAGTCTTTTTACTACACGATTATGTACTTCAATCGTAACATAGTGTCTCAACGCAATGAACGTCCTGACCCCAGCGGATAATCAACTGCATTCAATTTTCTGGAAGATCTAGGTGCTGACTTTTGGATGTTCCTGGCTGTTCACCACATAGGTTTCAAGAAATTTTGGTGGCATACGCACTGGTCGACCATTATCAAGATTGGTACAAACAAAATCAAAATCACCGCGGGCCAATGTCCGACCCGTCTCGGCATGAATGATCTGGCAATGTCGGGCCAACCTCAACTTGCCATCGGATTTGCTGATCCAGGTGGACACTTTCAGCGGGTTGCCCTCATAGGCCGAGCCCACCAGATTAACTTCAAAATGTATGACCACCATGCCGCGTGCCATGTCGCGGCAGCTGGCTTCTGACAGTCCCAGCGCACTGGAATGGGCGAAAGCACACTCAATCATCCACTGCACAAAATTGTGGGTCGAGACATGGCCATAACCATCCATATGTCTGGCCTCAGCCTGCACCTCAATGATGAATGGGTTAGTGCGATCCCATACCAACTTAGCCACAGTCAAGCCCCCCTATTCATGATTGATTGTCTTTGACTGCCATAATCAGATCTGTTTCACAAGCATGAACTTTTCCAAAGACTAGCTCTGGGACCGCAGTAAGATACTTGGTTTGAGGTAATGCAAGGTTTTCTGAGGGTCCGCTTTCAAGATTATGCTTGCATAGAGCATCACCGAAGTTTCCGATTCTTCTCCAAGGCCACAGCCCGGGTTCTCCAGCCATCAAAGCGTTCCATACAATCCGGTGGCCCAAGTTTTGCCAGAAATGCATCCACCGGTTCCCGTACCTCAGGACCAATTTCATAATTTTCCCACCAGGCCCGTCCCGCCGAACTGGAAAAAATGAAGCCAAAGCGGCTTTCCAGTAATGCGATTTGCCAGGTGTCAGGCGGATAGAGCCCGCTTTCCAGTAATCGCATGCGATTAACGGTTTCCATCGTTTCATTGTAAAAGTAATTCAGCACAATCAAGTCCGCTACTGAAAGCGACTCTGCTCCAGCACAGGCTTTGGCCAATACAATGGATGGATTCTCCCCTGCCACCGACATGAACATTTCGCGGGTAGCAATCGTTCCCTCGCTGAACATTTCCAAACGAAGCAGTTCACGTTGCTGTTCCAATTCCCACGCCACAAAGGCGACACCAACCAGCACCGAAATAATGGTCACCAAATGCACAATAGTATTGAGGCGTAGCTCTGACCGTTTCATGTCTGCTCATTGGTCCTTTGATGCAACTGCTCTCATCACTAGTTACTATTTCTTAAGGCAAAGGTAAACAAACTGTTGCCAGAAATTATTGTTACATACTGCACGTCATCCAACATGAAAGTCACTGGGGCCATCACAATTTGTCCACCGAGGTTCTTGTAGTACAGCAATTCACCACTAGTGGCGTCCAGCACATGAAAATAACCCTCCCGTCCACCGGTGAACAACAAATCACTGGCGGTAGTCAGCATGCCACTGTCGCTGACATCGAACTGCTCGAATTCCCACACTGCCTCGCCGGTATTGGGATCTAAAGCCTTTAGCGAGGCATGCCCCACCTCATTAGTCCAGTTGTTGATGGGACTGGTGCGGCCAATACCAATGGTGGGTGCACCTGGTGAGGGTGCCAGAACAGTATAACCGCCACCAAGAAAAGCCCGCCCCGGCTCATACTCCGCCTCTTCGGAACGATAGATGGTGGCATAGTCCTCCCACGCACTAAAATAGAACAATCCGGTCCTTGGACTGAATGAGGGAGGATACCAGTTAGTCCCACCCTGATTTCCGGGATAGGTCGGCTGACCCTCGGGTTGTGGCGTAATCATGGGACGACAGTTCTCATCCAGTCCGTTGGACCAGTTAACAGGCACGAATGGCTTACCCAGCAAACACTCGCCGGTAGTGCGGTCCAGAACATAGAAGTAGCCGTTACGATTGGCCCACAGCATGGCCCTGGTGGGAGTACCGCGCCACTCAATGTCGGCCAGCACTGGCACCTGCACTGCATCAAAATCATAGGGATCATTGGGGGTGAACTGAAAATGCCACTTGAGTTCACCGCTGTCGACATCCAGTGCAATCACTGAATCAGAATACAGATTGTCTCCGGGGCGTTGTGCATTATTCCAGTCTGGGCCCGGGTTGCCTACACCCCAGAAAGTAAGATTCTGCTCTGCATCGAAGGACCCGGTAATCCAGACTGGAGCACCGCCAACCTTCCAATCATCTCCCTGCCAGGTGTCATGACCCGGTTCGCCTGGCCCGGGAATGGTGTAGGTCTTCCAGGCCACTTTTCCAGTCTCTGCTTCATAGGCGGTCACATAGCCACGAATGCCAAACTCACCACCACCAACTCCGACCAAAATCTTATCCTTTATCGCCAAGGGTGCCATGGTCACCGAATAGGCGCGACTCACGTCACCGACCTCAGCCCGCCATAACAGCTGACCATTGATACGGTCAAGAGCGATCAGATGTGCATCCAGCGTGCCCATAAACACCTTGTCGCCAAGTACAGCCACGCCTCGGTTATTGGCCCCGCAACATACCCTGGCCCTGGCATCATTGCTGTGTTCATATTTCCAAAAAACCCGACCAGTAGCTACATCAACGGCCATGACAGTATTTGGACGTTCGGTCACATACATAATGCCATCGACAATCAGTGGGTTGGATTGCCAGGCACCGAACACCTGGTTCTGCAAAACCCATTTCAGCTCCAGATCATTAATATTGTCGACATTGATTTGATCCAGCAGACTGTAACGCTGGCTCATGTAGCTGCCGTTGTAGGTCAGCCAGTTGTGGGGCTCATTCGCTGCATTAAGCAGACGTTGATAGTCGAGGCTATCCTGTTGCTCTGTCGTCACCTGCCCCTGTATCTCAGCAGGCAAGAGCAAGAGAGACAGCACACAGCCTACAGTCAACCAAAATGTACCAATAACTCTGTTCATCAGGCCTCTCCCTTCAGCGTTAAAAGATAAGCAACGAGATCGGCCACTTCATTGGCATCAAGTGTGGTCGCCGACTTGCTGGGCTGGTCGCTGATCTCATAGCTGAGCAGTTCGGACTTCTGCAATGACCTCAAACGTTCATCAGAATCAATCAGTTGCACGGTATAGGTATCCTCATTCAGTCGGCGACCGATGATAATTTCCTCATCACGGGTTACCACCCGAAGTGGGCGGTTAATGGGCAGAATAGCCGCCGCCGGATTCAGCAGATTCAGTTGCAGCACAGCGGGAGTGCGCTGAATACCAATTGCACTGAGATCCGGAGCCAGTCTTGGACCCTGTCCGTTGATCCGATGACAACTGGCGCATTCACCTTTGCCATTAAACAGCACCTGCCCTTGCTCTGCATCACCAATACGCACAGCCACACCCTCAGGATCAAAACCAGCCCGTATGTAGGCAATGACTCCATTGAGTTCTTCCTCCTGCAGAGCAAAAGCTGGCATTTGGCCCTGGGCCCGGCCTTCGATGATTGCGCTACGCAGATCATCGTCGGATGCTGCGTTGCGAAACTGTCCTCTGGCAAGATCAATTCCGCTAACCAGATCGCCAGTCGGGCCATGACACAGTGCACATTCCCTGGAGTAGATGCGTAATCCTCTCTGGATGGCTGCGGAAGTATACTGGTGATCACCCAACTCCTGTGCCATTCCTTTGAGACTGACTAGCAATGCAGCCATCAATAGTAGAAACTTTGCTGGATTTTTCCCCGATACCTTTCGCGGTAACTGTTGCATTGAGCACTTTCCTATGGTGAATTGATTGATCATTTGAAATACTCCATGGTTCTGAATGTGAAAAATATAGCCTCACTGTACAGAGGTCTAATGATTACACAAAATGCAGACTATTATCCTGTATAAACGCACTAGCCGTTGAGGCAGATAATCGATGAGGGAACTGAATCTGCAGCAAAAAAGTTATGACAAACAGAAACTGGTTATACCTGTCCAATCTGAATTTTTCTGCTGGTTTCTCTGTTACTCTTTGCTATAGTTGCAATGCGCTCCCCTCTACAATCTCAGACAGGCGCAACTGACACTATGCACAAAGCAAGGGGAACGTGACAATAATCTGATAACTGGAGGGGACTCGCAAGATGACATTCTACACACAGTTGCTGTCACTTGAAGCACGCAGTGGTGTTAGGCGTGGGGTTGACATGATTACGGCCCTGATTCTGGGTCTGCTATTCTCTGCGGGAAGCTGCCTGGCCCAAGACAACAGTCAGGGTCGCTATCGACCGGAAGGACGCCTGGCGGGTCTGGCTGCCGGGCGTGAGTTTAACGAACGTCCATATGAAGTTCGCACCTACGAGCCGGTCGCTACTCCGGATGCTTTTGACAATGCTATGGTGTTTTATCCCTTAACCCTGAGCTTTGATCCGCCTAACGGTGCCGTGGCATTTATGCCAGGATACCGGGCATCGGCAGCTGCCTATGAATGGTGGGGACCAACTCTTGCCTCACTGGGCTATTCCGTATTCATTCTTGAAACCAATTCACCCACAGACAGCCTTGCGGCACGCACTGATGCGTTAAAGGCGACCGTTGAATTCATCAAGGCCGAGAACCGGAATATGGAATCTCCGGTGGCAAATAAGATAGATCCGGAAAAGATTGCTCTGATAGGGCACTCCATGGGCGGTAGTGCTGCACTAAGGGCAGCACTTGAGCTCGGAGACACTATTAAGGCGGTGATACCGCTGGCACTTTACTGCTGTGAGCCCGGAGAGTCATTCAGCGGTGACTACAGCAATATCAGTGCGTCGGCCCTGGTAATTGCTAGCTCAGCCGATGAGGTAGCCTTACCAGCCGAACATGCCCGGCTGGTTTACGAATCGATAGGTAGCAGCAAAATCTATATTGAATTCGCCGATGGCGACCATGCCTTTGTCAGCAATTCTGGTGTTGAAAAGGCGACTTTAGGCCGTTTTGTCCTGGCCTTCCTCAAAGCCACTCTGGACGATCGTTTAAATTTGGGCGATGTGCTCTCTAACCCTAGTGAAGAGTATATGGAAAAATTTTCGCACTACGAAACTGCTCTTTAAACCTGGAAACGGGCCTAAACTTCAGAAGATCTGAGTCAATCGACTTTCATCAAAAGACAATTCTCAATGCACTGGCTGAAAACATTTTCCTCCCGTTTCAGGTGTAACAAAATGCCAACTTGAATTGCTGATTGTCTGCAATAACACTTGAGGGTACCCGACTTGCTGACAATCTCCTGAAGCCTGAAACAGCCAATAAATGGTATGAATGCTCTAAATGAACTTGATAACTCATGCTATTTTGGCGTACATCCACACGAAGAAAAGGACAACTCCATCATTTTTTCCTGCCTTTTTTAAGCTCCCATAGCTTTGCATACTTCATGAACTTGTACCAAGCTGTGTTCATACTGCTAAGCAATCCATCCACTCCATCAAGAAAATTGCCCTTGAAAAGGTAGGACTGTATGAAAGACAGGGGGAAAATGAATATCAGGATTATGAGCGAGGCACTTGCGCCATTCTCAAACTTATCTTCAGCTCGCGCTTGGCTGTATCTGTTGGACTTTTCAATGCGCTGACTGTAGGTCAGATTTTCGTTATGCTCTATAGTAGCCTCGGTTTTTTCCACCACCCCGCTAACCGTAATATATTCATGTACCCGCCGCAGCGGGTAGGTTCCGGCAGATTTTCTAAACAGGCGGATTAGCCGATCGGTTTTTTCAAAACTTCGGGGTTCTGTTCCCCAGCGCCGCAACACTCGCGAGCATTCGAGTGCGTCAATTTTATTCTCGGTCACAACCCGTCGCACTTCATCAATAAGCGCATCGGTTAGAGTCTCATCAGCATCCATATTGAGCACCCACTCATTACGGCAGAGACTTAGGGCATGAGCCTTTTGCTTGCTGAAACCCTGCCAAGCATGGAAGGAGCTTTTGACGTTATCGTATTGTGCAGCAATTTCTATCGTCCCATCATCACTGCCACAATCTACCAGAATGACCTCATCAAACTCCACCAGCCGATCGAGGCAGACACCTATATTCTCAGCCTCATTCAGAGTAATGATGTAGGCACTGACCGGTAATTTACTGTATAGGCTGGTAAAATGCTGTTTGGATATTGCTGCATCGGACAACGGATTCGTACTACTAAGCTCAGGTACCTTGTCCTCCACCTCGGCAATTACATCGGCGGGTCTGAGTGTTTGCATACAGCGGTACTCATAATCACAATGAAAAACAGTGCAGGACTCTCCGCAGGGCTCAGAACTACGCACCAAGTAGGCATTGTCTCCCAAAGGTGCCCAAACTGCCTCATCGCTGGGTCCAAACAGTGCAAAAACCGGCAAGCCAGTGGATGCAGCCAAATGCATTGGTCCGCTGTCGTTGCCAATAAACAGGGCACAGCGCATGTAAAGCGCGGTGAGCTGCACAAAACTGAGGCGGTTGCAAAGGTTTATGGTTTCAACCTCTTTTAGTTGTGCTGTGATGTCGTTGATAATTTCGCTGTCAAGATCGCCCGCACCCACCCAGACAATCCGGCATCCAAACCGACTCAGCTCCTTGGCCAATTCCACGAAATGATTGCGGGGCCATAGCTTGTAGGCAGCACTGGCACCAGGATGAATGGCTACCAGCGAGCGGCTGTTGTCGCATACGTTGAGCAGACCTTCCACCCGCTGATGGCTAGCTTCGTCGATCAGAAAATTGAAAGTGCTGTCAGGATAGTTGCCATCGGTATATCCCTCTACAATCTCCCCGAAAGCATTGAAACGGTGATTCTGATAGTTAAGATCCCGTATATCGGTATAAAAACTTTCGGCTCGCTTTCCTGTAGGTCCTACCCGGCGTGAACAACCACTCAACCGAGCCAGCACACCTGTGAAACGTTCCCCTTCAAGATCCAGCAGCGTATGGCTACGATGTTTCCGCAAAGCACTGATGAAACGCCAATACCAGAACAGGCGAGACAGAAGCTTTTCGCCCTTGGATATTTGCTTGCGTGGGTAAAGTAGCAGGTTGGCATTACCGTCCAGTACCAGCCGCGCTAAGGCTTCGAATTGTGCGTCAAGCACGACCAAAGCCTGTGGATGCTTGCGCAGAACGCTTACCACCCAGGGCAGGCCGAGAATAAAATTGCCCAGATAGTGGGTGGGGAACAACAGCACGGGTGCTTGCGGGTCTTTCACCGCCAATGTTGTTGTGTCTTCCTGGGGCTTTTCAGGTCTTTTCACTTGGTCAGATGCCTGCACTGTCGTCTGTTATCGAAGGCGCGTAAATCCCCTTACTTCTAATGGAGGATTTCAAGCCTTACTCTGCCCTTGTATGTAGCCGCCAGAGTGCAGATTCAACCATCAAACTTCTTGGGCTTGCTGATCATGGAAAGCTGCGGTTCATGGCAACTCAAGGATAACGCACATGTCGCTCCAGCATGCGACGGCGAACCACGGCACCGTAAACGTTGCCCTGATGATCGACACCAACTCCTTCAGCCCCGGAGTGATCGTCCCGGAGAGGCTCCATATCCTCAATGAAACTGCTGATCTGGCCATCAATGGCCGAGCCGATGCGTATCCCTTTCATAATGCCTGTCAATTCTCCCGCTCCGGTATCAGGACCTGACTCCGAATCCGCCACATAAAGGGTATCATCAGGAGTGATGTACAGTCCGCTGGGTCGGCCAAAATGTCGCCATTCATCCAGAACTTTGCCGTCCTGGGTCATAATCTGAATACGATTGTTTTCCCGGTCTCCGATAAACAGCCTTCCTGCAGAATCCATGGCTATGGAGTGGGGTTCACTGAGCTGGCCTGGAGCAGCCCCCTTTTCGCCAAACTCCTTGAGGTAGTTGCCTTCCCGATCAAAATGCACAATGCGGTTGTTATAACCGCCACGATGACTGTCGGCGACAAAGATATCGCCATCGTCAGGATCAACTACCACATCGTTGGGCCAGTGCAAACGTTCAGGTCCACCTCCACCCTGCCCCGGTAGCCCCAGTGTCATCAGAATCTCGCCCTCGGAGCTGAATTTAAACACCTGATGACCCATGCTTTCATTGCCCCTTGCATCAGTCACCCACAGATTTCCTTCGTAGTCGACGGTGGCACCATGGGGCCAAAGGAACAGACCTGCACCGAAACTCATCAGCAGATTACCTGCGTAATCAAATTTTAGTATGGGATCCTCGAGGCGGTCCTCACAGGAATTTTCAAAACACCGATGCACAACATAGATGAATTTCCCATCTGGAGAGGGCTCCACAGCTGTTACTGCACCCCAACTAGAGGTGTTGGACGGAAGTTGACCCCAGTTGCGCTGAGTAAAGTAAGGTCGAGGCAGGTCATTTCGAACTCCGTGCGCTTCTGCTGCTACACCAGGTGGCTGAGCCTTGGCGGCAGGTATGACCTGCAATGCTATTAGCAGACATAGTAGACAGTGAGGCAGAGAGATTTGGGATTGGTTGACCATGGTGGGATTCCAGTGCAGTCCGTTCAGTTTCCTCTGGAAGTTAGACAGATCAAGTGATACCGGGTCGTTTTTCTGTCATTCAATGTCTGGTTTATAGGGGTTCTATGACTATTCACTGGCTGCAGTAGATGCCTCACTTAGCATCAGCCCAGACCCAGAAGTTGCTAAGGTATTCAATTGCGGTTGCGGCATATGGGTTTCATACAATACGTAAAACAGCTTTTCATACCTTCATCGTCTCATGGCCATCATCAGAAACCCGGTAAAGGCCGCATTGTTGGGTGAAAGAGAATTGCTTACCCGCTCCTTCATTCGCAGGACAGCATCCCGGTAGCGGAGATAAAACTCCCAGTCTGGCAAGGCATTATAATGCAAGTCATGCAGTTCGAAGTATTCAATCACGGCCTTGGCGGTGGTGGGCTTCACAAACACTTCCTCATGCGGGCGGAAATAGACCGGCAGTATACTGATCAGTGACCATTTAGTCAGCTTGCGGGTGGCCAGGATCGACAGAATCAGATCAAATCCCTGCTGCTGCCGCTGTAGCTTGCCGTGCAGGCGTTGGCTAAGGCCTGAGGCCAGCATTTCTTTTTCAGCTGTGTTGAGGGATGTGACAACCGACTTGAATTTGGGCTTTTCGTACATCGATACCATCGATGAGCGGGTAATTAGCCTGGCCATATCATTTACAACTGTGTCGCTGTTGGCTAAGCGGGGTTTTTGGAATGCCTCCTGTACATTGGTAATCATGCGGTCCATGTTGTGTCTTTTGCCGATAGCTTTCAACTCAGGATGTGCGAACCCGCCCTCGTATTTGGCCAAAAATCCAGCCTCGGCCTGCTTGAGTTTTTTCAGATTCATGGTAGGAGATTGCAAGGATTAGCATCAATCCGGCGAACTGTTTTAGTCTTTTTTCGGCAGGTCAGTGCCATTCAATAGCTGGTTATGAGCGCCCTCTCATAGCGAATGATAACCGATCTGATGGGGCTGACAACTTTTTGGGTTCAATCATATACCCCGGTTGAAAAATCAAAAAAGATAAAAGCGTTCAAAGTATATGGCTTTTTCTGTTATCACCTTTTGATCGTTCTCAATGGGATCAGTGCGTTTCTACACTGATGGGTATAGGGTTCACTTCTCGTAAGTTCATTAAAACCTCTCTGAGTAACCCGAGCTGCTCGTTTTCGCTGCCAATTTGAATCTTGTTATCAGCTCCATTTCAATCTCCAGGTTTTGGATACTGCATCAATCGCGACCTTTGATGTGGCCGCTTGTGCGCGTTAGGTCATGGCCTGTACCTGCGGTCGAAATATATAGAGAAGCGGGAAGCCCATGCTTGCTGGTTACATGGGCTACCATCGCTAAGTTCTAGAGACAAAGAAAAGGCCATGTAGCGCGGCCACTGAAAATGGAGCGTTATTTGAAATTGATATGAGAAAGGCAGGCAGGAAAGCGAAACCACTGGTTGTGTTTTTAGTTGGCATCACCCCGTAGGTGAGCTTTTCAAAACGAATTACGAGGCATTACATCTCCTCAAAATCAAGAAAATGACGGTTTCCAGCAGAGCTAGACCAGCTGCAATTTATTCTGGATTTTTTTCACCCCCGCCTCGTCGGCCTAGTCTCCAGAGGTCCCTATACATCGCACCACCAGCGTTGCTTGTAAAAAACTCAACAGCGAATTTAGGAGCAAAGATGATGAGTGAAGAAATCAGAATATATGTGGCAGGCTTGGCAGTTTATAACAATGGCAAGTTACATGGTGTATGGATTAATGCGAACCAAGACTTTGATGACATCCAAGACCAAATTAACGTTATGCTGGCAGTAAGTTCCGAAGGCTTCGTGTAAGAATACGCAATTCATAACTATGAGGGATTTAACGGTTATTCAGTGAGCGAGTACTAGGGCATTCAGTCGGTGCATGAAATAGTTTGTTTTATCGAAGAACACCCTGACCTTGTCGGGAAAGCTATCGAAGAAAATTATTCAGGCTGCTACAAATTTCTAGCAGACTATGCTGTGGAATTGACCAAAGACATTTGCCAGATTCCTGAAAACGTTGCTTACTAAATTGATTATGAGCACATTGGCGCGATATGGAACTGAAAAGTGATGTTCACACCGTCGAAACGGCTTACGATGAGGTGCTCGTTTTCTGGATCCACTTACAGAAACAGTAAAAAAGCCGCCCACTAATCCGGTGGCAAAATTACGCCCAAAAATCTTTTGTGCGGCTGTGAAAATTTGCGCCACTAATCCTTGCTCCAGCTTGGCGGCTTAACGCGACACTTGCCGCTTAGAAAGGGATGTTATTGTTTGCTAGATGCGCTTATTAGTCCTCAAAAGCAAAAGGATTGAGGAACTGCCTTTCCCAAAACAAATTGCGGTCAACTATGCTCAGATTTGCTTCATCGCAAACCTTGTCCCAATTGCTTTCAATCGCTTTGCGCTGCTTTTCGAAAATCGCTTCCGCTTTCTCTTCGGAAAGCTGAAAGTGGGGCGCGGCATCAAGGCAGGATTTAAGCTTGCTCAGCCTATTGTCACCAGAAATCAGCATGGCTTGCGTTGCTTCATTGCCAGCACGGCCTTGAGGGCAAATATCATAAGCCGGGGTTAGGCGCAGTGTTTTGCCATTCCAAAATGCCGCATGGTTTCTTGCATGGTCATCGGTATTACCGCAAAGGATGTTAAAAATGATTCGAGAAAATAGCTCTTCAAGAGTTTCCTTCGGATCATCGAAACGGTGGCGGATAATTTCAGCGAAGGTTTCGTAGCTTGCATACCGCGCCATCATGTCATCCAGCCCAAAGAGTGTTAGTGCGGAGACCATAGATTTGCGCGTCCATCCCTTGTTGGTTTTTTCACGATCAAATCGTTCGATTAGCAGAATGTCCTTTTGTCCAGCTTGAATCAACTTTACAGGCGCGGCATTTATTCCAGCAAGTGCCGCCAGTCGCATGGCGATATACTCTGCCTTTACTACGCTGTAGAGGTCAGTGCTTGAAGAGAACTTCGCCACGTATTTTGCACCCTGATCTTCTATCAAGGCTTTGGGGCGCGCACCGCCGATTGAGCTGCCATGGAAAAGTGCCTGATCCAGCTCAGGGGTGAGCGGTACGCCTTCTTCAACCCGCGCAGCAGATTGAAGCAATTCTTCCAGTGGGACGATATTTGCCGAGCGTGGTACATATTCGCTGGAGGAGTGCTGAAAATCCAATGCGCCGATACGATCTGAGCCGGATTCAAGTAAATAGGTTAGCTCGCCTAGCGCATAGGTATCCATATCTTTACCCTTGCGCCCAAGCTTTTTATTGATGATAACGCGCCGCCCCCAGGCATCCGGTGCAGAATCTCGGATGCATCCAGGCATGGTTAGCCCATTAAGTAAGGGCAATACGCCTTTTTTAAGCGGTAATTCCGGCTCATAAATGGAAATGGCTGCTGGGTTAGTGCTAATTCGCTCCAGATAGCTGTTACCGTAGTTGAACTGCACGTTGCCCAGATCGTCAGCTTCCAGTTTTCCGGCAACAACGGTTTCAGTAGATTCGGGTAGCCATATCCAGACGAAAGCTTCGTTATCGGCTGTATTAGAAGTCATCATCAGCGATTTTTACTTTTTTGCGCACAGACTTGGGCAACAGTGTGAGTTTGTCTTCTGTTTGACGAATATGCTTGGTGAGAGTCGTTACTTCTGCGTCAAAGAGCTTCACACCCACGATGGTGGCAACTTCAAAGGTTGCTCCCAGTTCGCACTTGGAATTGCCTTTCTCTATACGCTGCAACAGGCCGCGAGAAATTCCGGCGCGGTCGGCGACTTCTTGTGTGGTCATCTTGCGCTCTTTTCTTGCTGCACGGATCAGCTTGCCAAGCAGGCTGATGGCCTCCAGGCTATAGCGGGAATATGTGCGTGCTGATACTTTGGACATGACTTGCCTTTGGTTTCTCACTTTTGGTCTTTTTCTGAATCATATAACCCCCATATGATTTATACATAAATCAGAGTATCAATGTTTAGCTAATTCAGCAAGTGATAAATGATTTATATATAGACCGTAATATATTTATAAGGTCTATATATGGATCATTATCTTCAAGTTTACAGGGTGTTAGATTTCTGGCTTATGCCCGCGATCTCGATTTTTGTTCCGTTTTGGCTGGGGTTATTGAGAGGTTTGAGAAGGGCCTGCATCCTGGCTGCACCAAACTGCTGGTACAAACCCTGTCCGAAACTGGTGATCGGCACTAATTGATCGTGCTCGTGACTACCCATAACCCAGCATTCATGGATGCACTGGATGAATCGAAAATGGGCAATGTCTACACTTATCACCCTGATGAGTCCGGTGAAGGCTCGCAGGTAACTTGCTTGAGCGACATTGGCATTGCCGACAGGCTGGCTTTCCGCGGCGGCTTGGGCGAGATTGTCACCCGCAGCTTGCTCGAAGAGCACATTGCACTCAATTTTGCGGAGATCCGCTCAAAGAAACTAGAGAATGGCTGAAGTCACTGTGCCAATTAGGGTAGGGTTCTTAAACACATCGTGCTTCCTGAACTGTATCGGTTACCAAGCCACTTTGAACATTCCCGGTCTTAGTAGGCTTACGTGAAGACTCGCCATCTTATCGCTGCCAATTGCGAACTTTTTGTAATCGTAGCAGTGCTTTTTGAGGTCTCGCAACACATTCCGCATGTAAAAGCGTAAAGCGCACCTTGAGCCTCAGCAAAAATTCAGTGAGACATAACGCAATTGGCCAGTAGATGTATAGAATTGTCTGGTCCAAACTACTTCTTTACTGATATTTCAATTATTGATCTCACCGAACGGTTCCGGCAGAAAGGCCAAATAATAACCATCCTCACATTTGGTGAACAACTTTTAGCCCACTCGAGTGACGCGACCACATAAAAGTATTTTTGAGTAGGAACACTCTATTTATAGAAGGTTCTGTGCTTGTTTCCAGAACGGATGATGACTGACCTAACGAAGTGATAATTTCCCAGGTTGCACAATTCTCTCAGATTTTGGGCGCAACCAAGCTACAATTACGTACTGAACTTGGTTGCTCAAGAATTCCTGGACCCCGGACGCGACTCAGCCCGCATCTGTAGCGATTCCTTCGGCAAACCCTTTAATTCCTGTTCAGGTATGGTTATAGCTCAGGAGTATTGAGTAAAGCCATAATAGCCTCACCGAGACAACGACCTAAAATACAAATTGCCTCTGGGTATCCATCTGCGATTGCACAAATAATGTCTGCTGCGAATCAGTCAATAGGTTCCAGTCTGACTACAGCGGTCTCATCGGCTTCACGATCAGAAATTGCCAGATAGATATAGCCATCAGGGCCTTGCCTCACATCGCGTATTCGACCCATGTTGTAGGCCAGAGTTTCCTCAACAACCACATTGCGGTAGCTGTCATCCATTTGCAGACGGGCCAGTTGTTCACCAGCCAAGGCACCAGAGAAGATACTGCCGTACCACATCGGGAATTTATCACCGGAATAGATCATCAGTCCAGAAGTGGCAATGGAGGGAACCCAGAATCGAGTTGGCCCAACCATGCCATCCTCGGCAATTCCAACGTGGATCGGACGACCGTATTCGCCATAATTAACTCCGCGTCCAACCAAAGGCCAGCCATAGTTGTTGCCTGGCTCGATACGGTTCAATTCATCTCCGCCCTGTGGACCATGTTCGGTCTCCCAAAGATCGCCAGTTGTCGGATGGATTGCGAGACCTTGAGGGCTACGATGTCCATAGCTCCAGGTTTCAGGTAGTGCCCCTACCTGATTGGCGAACGGGTTATCTGATGGTACTCGCCCATCATCATGGAGCCGAATCACAACACCATTGTGATTGCTGAGGTCCTGGGCAGGATGTGTGCTCAGCGAGTCGCGATCACCTATCGGAGGGGCCATGCGGTCACCAGCGGTGAGGAACATATACCCCTGACCATCAAACACCAGCTTACCGCCGTAGTGGCCATAGCCGACGGCTTGGGTGGAAAATATTTCAGTGAGGTTGTTTAGACTGTCGTTTTCAAAAATGCCACGGGCAATGGCAGTCACAGAGGTATCTGCCTCGGCGCGGGAATAGGTCAGATAGATCCAGCGATTGTCATTGAAGTCTGGATGCGGCACCACCTCGAACAGACCTCCCTGCCCCTGGTAAAACACCTCTGGTACGCCAGGCACAGCCTCTGGCAGCAAGTTGCCGTCACGAATAATTCGCAGACGACCGGGTTTTTCGGTGACCAGCATGTCACCGCCGGGCAGCCAGGACATTGACCAAGGCTGGACCAGACCGTCGGCGACGGTAACGACCCGATAGTCATGTAGAGAGCTTTTGTAGGTCTCGGCTCCGACAGCTATTACCGCCGAAGTGGCAGCCAAGATTACAGTGAAGCATGCGCCTGTCAGCTTGCTAAGAGGGCGTAGCATGGGATGGTTTCTCCTTTCAATATTCAGTTCAATTTCTAATAAATTTTAAATTAGCCGGAGTATGTCGATTTCAGTAGCTATGCAGCTGTCACATCAAAAGCACAAAATGCAATCAGAAAATCAGATTCATCATTGGTTTGAGTCAGTAATCTGTCTTTCAAGCTCCGGCAATCCATGTATTATTACTTTTCAAAGCCAGTTGGTCATTATGTACCAATCTGGATCAAAATTCCGCAGAATTTCGTGTCAAATCTTTACTTTCCCTTGAGCTGGAAACCGATATACGGGGGCAATTTCGAAACTATGGATGCCAGTTACGGCGACTCGGTCTGATTTCTTCCTTTGAAATGATGACTATTTGCTGCTGATAGCCAGTCCGGCAATTTCCGATGGTGAAGCCCGCAAAGCGGTCGCCACATGATCAAAAAACTCCAGTTCATGGTGCCGGACATGAGCATCGCTGCGAATGATATTGGCAAGACATTCAAGTATGGTTATGCGATCATCTTCGCTCAACTTGCGCGTCGCATTGGTCAATGTACGCTCCAGCGACTGAGTTTCGAAGACCTCAGAAGAGGATGCGGTCAGAATATCTGCTTCCGAGATTTCCTCACCAGTCACCTCCTTGATAGTATTCTGCACATTGGTGACCTCAACCAATTCGATATTGTGGTCTGCGCGAGTTGCTCTGGCTAGAACCAGTAGCAACACTTCCTTGAAAAGCTCTTCTCTGTCCTTGCCGCTGGTACTGTCGCTAATCAGTTCTTTGATGATTTTAAAGTCAATGAGTGCCATACCTGCCTCCTCAGAATTGCTGTGGATTATATGCTAAACCCAACAATCGCCATTGAGCAATAGGCAAATAAGGGAATTTTATCACTCGGGGTTGATTTTCTGAGTTTTCTGGAGGGCGGAATCTGGGCCACTAGCGGCAAAATTTCCCTTGTGAAGGCATAATGAGACTTAAATCAGCCGGAGCCATAGTCTGCAAATGCAATCAGAAACCTAGCATTGTTCGCCGGGATATCCAAAGCGTAATTTTACAGTAAGCTTTCAGGCCGAAAGGATTTTCAGAGCCAGCGGTTTCTATCCATTCCCACTCCGGTCGAAAGGGAATATCTAAATGGCTGAATAGCATCAAGTTTGAACTTTAATGTATCAGGTTTCTGAAAAATCACAGTATTCTTGATGGCCATTATTTTCTTCTGTCTAGAATAAGTTAGAGTCTGAAGTCTGCATATCTAGACTCATACCTATTGAAAGTCCTTTAAGAGATTTTAAGTACCAAAGTCTGCAAGCTTTTTTGGAGGTCAGACATTTGGTGTTTACTTCAGAAATTAGATTCGAACCGCGTTAATCGCCAGTGGTTTCATACCCTTACCGCTTCGGTCAAAGGTCAGTCCGATTAAGTGTATGGTCTCCATAGATCGGTGATACTTATCCAAATATCCACGATCATGGATTTGGTCAATAGCCGCCATAGCGGCGACTTCGCCTATCTTTTCCATCTCTTCCGATGGTGTCTCAGCCGGTATCTCTACCATCTTGAACTCAAACACAAAGACCTGGCCGTCATGCAGCAACACCATGTCTGAACGACCCTGGCTTGTGGATTCCTCCAGACGGATATCCACATCAGGAGCATCCAGTGCCACATACAACATGGCCGCATACCAGGCTTCATAGCGGGCCGGACTGTGCTCGCCCTGCCACTGGTAGG
>JAPORB010000057.1 GCA_026710425.1 Gammaproteobacteria bacterium | reverse complement strand
CTCGTGAGATGTATTCGGATCTGCGGGTGTGCAGTTTTGATCGAGGGTTTCACAGTCCAGAGAACAGAGAGCGTTTGGATAAGTTACTGGTAGTGAATGCACTGCCGCGTAAAGGTCGCTTGAACAAGGCTGATCAGGCACTTGAGTCGGAAGAGGGGTTTGTTGAGGCGCGTCGTCAACATCCTGCGGTTGAATCAGCGATTAATGCGCTGGATCATCGGGGCTTGGATCGTGTGCGTACGCATGGTGCTTTAGGCTTTGCCCGTACTGTAGCCCTGTCGGTACTGGCTTCCAACTTTCATCAGTTGGGCAGGCTTCTGCAAAGCAGCGGGAGTCGGAGAAAGCAGTTACGCAGCGCAGCCTAACCAAGCGATTCACAAAAAAACATATTTGACCGTTCTGTAAAATACAGACTGATGGAAAGCTGTGACTGTCTTCAGCCGAATTGCGAAATTGTTGTATGCTTTTTGTTCATTTTTGTCGATTTGACTCAAAAATCTTATTATATAATAAATGTTCTAAAATAATTTTATTGCCCTGCACCAAAATTCTTCAAAAAAGTGGGGTTTTCATACAGACACTATTTAGGTTTACAAGAGGTATTAAACTCCTCTATTTTGTAAATAACTTAACTGATTATAGTGAAGCATCAGGCAAAGCAGGTTGAAAGCGGTGGGATTTCTATCACTGTACGCAATCTTGTTGCACCTATTCTACTGTGACTGATTTGGCCAGATTCCGCGGGTGGTCCACGTCTGTGCCCTTCATTACTGCCACATGGTAGGAAAGCAGCTGTAGTGGAATTGTAAACACGATAGGGTTCAACACATCGGGAGAGTTGGGTAAATTAATTACCTTGCAACTTTTGTCACTTTCATACCTGATGCTTTCATCAGCAAACACATAAAGCCGACCTCCCCTAGCACTGACCTCGGCCAGATTGGCTCTCAGCTTGCCAAGCAGGTCATTATTCGGTGCAACGGCAATCACCGGCATTTCGCTGTCTACCAAGGCCAACGGGCCATGCTTGAGCTCGCCGGCGGGATAGGCTTCGGCATGAATGTAGGAAATTTCCTTCAGCTTCAGGGCTCCTTCCTTGGCCACCGGATAATGAATACCACGACCCAGAAACAGACAATGGTGCTTGCTGGTGAAATGCCTGGAAAGCTTCTTGATGTCCTCTTCGATCTCCAGTATTGCTTCCACCAGTTTTGGCAGTTGGGACAGTTGCTGTACCAGTCTGGTTTCTTCTGGAGCCTGAAGACCAGCTCGTCGCGCCAATGCAATAACAAGTACCAACAGCAGGCAAAGTTGGTTGGTAAAAGCTTTGGTGGAAGCGACACCAATTTCCTGACCTGCCATGGTCAGCAAGCTAAAGTCAGATTCCCTAACCAGCGAACTGGTAGCGACATTGCAAATTGCCAGTCTGGACTCATACTCCAAGTCTCGGGCATGCTGTAAAGCTGCCAGCGTATCTGCTGTTTCACCGGATTGAGATACGGTCACGAACAAGGTGCCAGGTTGCACTATGATTTTTCGGTAACGATAATCACTGGCAATGTCCGTCTGACACG
Organism: Gammaproteobacteria bacterium; assembly: GCA_026710425.1. Taxonomy (GTDB): domain Bacteria; phylum Pseudomonadota; class Gammaproteobacteria; order Pseudomonadales; family Pseudohongiellaceae; genus UBA9145. The sequence continues at coordinate 2,410 of JAPORB010000057.1, read as the reverse complement.
GAATTCTCGCTATGGACTCCAGCCAATATTTGGCAATCATGCCAGCATGAAAACTGGTGCCGCAGGCAACGATATGAACTGATTTGACTTTGTCGAAAATGGCTTTGGCATTGACACCAAAAGCTTCCTCTAAAACCCTGCCCTCACTGATACGTCCATCTAGAGTAGCTTGAATTACCTGTGGTTGCTCATGGATTTCCTTGAGCATGAAGTGCTTGTAGGTACCCTTCTCGACAGTCTTGTTGTGGCCCTTGACTATGTTTGTTCCCCGCTTGATCCAGTTCAGACCCTGCCAAACATCTATTCGGTCCAGGCTGACTTGTGCAACATCACCATCTTCAAGATAAATGAAACGATCTGTAACCTGTCCCAAAGCCAGCACATCTGATGCCACAAAATTTTCACCAACACCAACACCTATCACCAGCGGTGATCCGCAACGAGCAATTATAATTACACCAGGTTCTGTGTTATCGATAACACAGAGCCCGTAAGCACCGTGCAACTTTCTGACGGTTTGCCTGACGGCATTGGCGAAAGAAACCCGGCCTTTGTTGCGGGCCTGATAAATCAGGTGACTAATAACTTCAGTGTCGGTTTTGGATTTGAACTTGCAGCCGCCTTGACTGAGTCTGCTGCGCAATTCCGCATGATTTTCGATGATTCCATTGTGAACCAGTGAAATCTGTTGGTTGGATACATGGGGATGGGCATTGCTGATGGTGGGTTTGCCGTGGGTAGCCCACCGGGTATGGGCTATACCGATGCTACCCTTGATAGTTGACGTTTCAACCGCATTGACTAGCTTGTCAACCTTGCCAACAGCCTTGATCGTCCTGATACGACGGGTTTGAGGGTGAATAAGCGAAAGTCCAGCTGAGTCATAGCCACGATATTCCAGACGTTTCAAACCCTCAAGCAATATGCCTGAGACTTCCCGCTCAGTCACTGCACCTACGATACCACACATAAATAGTTACTGCTTCTTGATGGGCCTTTTCCAGCCTGCAATATTTCTCTGTTTGCTTCTGGCGACAGCCAGATGGTCTGCCGGCACTTGGGTATTGATGGTCGAACCCGCCGCCACAAAGGCGTTATCCTTCAGCTCTACCGGTGCTACCAGCACGCTGTTTGATCCAACAAACACATTGTTGCCGATAATTGTTTTGTGCTTGTTCGCCCCATCGTAATTACAAACTATGACACCGGCACCGATATTGCAGTTCTCACCAATCTTGACATCCCCCAGATAGGCTAGGTGGTTTGCCTTAGTGCCTTTACCTATTTCGGCATTTTTGGTTTCCACAAAATTACCAATTTTGGTTTCATCACCGAGCTTTGTTCCAGGGCGCAGCCTAGCCATCGGCCCCACTGAGGCTTTGTTCCCTATGGTGCTGCCCTCAATGTGAGTGCCAGGCAGCACCTTGGACCCATCACCAATCACTGCATCTTTGATGATGCAGTTGGCTCCAATTTCCACAGTATTGCCTAGGCTTACCTTGCCTTCCAGAACAACATTGCAGTCAATAACTGTGTCTTTGCCACAAATCACCTCGCCACGAATATCTAGTCGGGCAGGATCTCGCAGGATGACACCTGATTCCAGCAGGGTTTCCACTTGTCTCAATTGGAAGTGCCGTTCAACTGAGGCCAGTTGGTGTTTATCGTTCACCCCCATGACCTGTATCTCATCAGTAATTGTTAAGGCATTGATCGGGCATTGCTCTGTTGCGGCCATGGCAACAATATCGGTCAGATAAAATTCACGCTGATTGTTATAATTCTTTAGAGCCTTTAGCCACCGTATCAGGTGAACGACCGGTATGGCCATGATGCCAGTATTAACCTCGTTTATCTGCCTTTGTTCTGCATTAGCATCCCGTTCTTCTATTATTGAGACTACCTTGTCGGCCTTATTGCGAATAATCCGGCCAAACCCTCGGGGGTTTGCAGGTCTCGCAGTTAACAAGGCAAGGCTTGGAGGCTTGCAACTCGTCACCAGTTGCAGCAAAGTCTGGGTTCTGACCAGCGGAACGTCACCGAACAAAACCAAGATTTGGTTTCCCTCTGATGTTGAATTGATATGTGGTAGCACTTGCTGCATTGCATGCCCTGTGCCCAATTGCTCATGCTGGACAACCCAGTTGATCTTTTCACAATCCAGGTCGCTGAATGTCTCGCGAATTTTGTCGCCGCCGTGACCAACCACCACATGAATTTGGGTTGGAGTAAGGGAGTAGGCGGTGGCAATGACATGCTCAAGCATGGGTTTGCCACCTATGGTGTGCAGCACTTTAGGATAATCTGACCGCATCCTAGTGCCTTTGCCGGCCGCCAAGATAACAATTTCCACGGTGAGTGCCTGTGAAGCCAAGTTTGCGGAGCAAGTTGAAACGTTTTAGTGGAATAT
>JAPORB010000193.1 GCA_026710425.1 Gammaproteobacteria bacterium | reverse complement strand
GAGGATGCCCTTTGGCCCATATAAATCAAGGGTTTCAGAACAACGCAACTGCCTCATAATTCTAAATAGAAGGCATTATTCTCTCTTCAAGGCCATCAGTCTCGTTAGAAAGAAAGCAGATAAATTTCTGTGCCTTGCCGAAAATCTTACCGGGAGATTGAGCGAAGCATTTTCTGACTTAATCTGCATTCAGAATTGTACTAACAGCCTTCGGTAGTAATCTCATATATCAAGATCACCCATGCCAGAACGCAGTCAAACCAATATTATTAACAGTTCTGCCGGGCTTAGCGAGGAGAACAAGCTCGTGGCTCTGCGCCGTGAGAAGCTGAAGGCGATTCGGGGGAAACGCCCGGCCTTTCCCAATGACTTTGAACGTCTGCATACCAGCATTGAATTGATCAATGTCTGTGGCCAAAAGTCTGCTGAGGAACTCAAGGAAATGGCACAGCAGACAGCAGTAGCGGGTCGTATTGTCCGAATGCGTGGACCATTTATGGTGATCCAGGACGGCTATGGGCAAATGCAGCTATACATGAACAATAAGCTTTTCAATGATGAACTGACGGCAGAGCTGAAGGCACTGGATCTGGGCGATATCATTGGTGCTGAAGGGGAGATGTTCAAGACTGGCAAGGGCGAGCTGACTGTTCGCATTGCAAGGTTCCGTCTCCTCACCAAGTCCCTGCGTCCATTGCCGGATAAGCACAAGGGATTAAGCGATACCGCAATGCGCTACCGTCAACGTTATGTTGATCTTATCGTCAATGAACAATCACGTCGAATTTTCCAAGTACGTTCAAATATTCTGCGTTATATCCGGTCTTTCTTTGATGCCCGAGGGTTTATGGAAGTTGAAACACCCATGATGCAGCTGATCCCGGGCGGTGCCACAGCTAGGCCCTTTATCACCCACCATAATGCCCTGAATCAGGACATGTTCCTGCGGGTGGCACCCGAGCTGTTTTTAAAGCGCTTGACCGTAGGCGGTTTTGAGCGGGTGTATGAACTTAATCGCAATTTTCGGAATGAGGGCTTGTCAACCCGCCATAACCCGGAATTTACCATGCTCGAGTTTTATTGGGCCTACGCTACATACCACAAGCTAATGGATTTAACCGAGGAGTTAATGCACAGTATTGCCATTGAGGTGTTGGGGACAAGCACAGTGAGTTACCAAGGGGCAAGCTACGATCTAGCAATACCATTTCGGCGCCTGTCCATGCGTGAAGCCATTGTGGACTGCTGTAAGGCTGCGACCGCAGAATCCTTCGCAACTCTGGAATCTGTGCAAACTCTGGCCGCTCAGTTAAGTATTCACCATGAAAAATCTTGGTCCAAGGGCAAGTTGATAATGGAAATCTTCGAGCAACAGGTGGAAGCTACCCTGAATCAGCCGACGTTCATTTATGAGCACCCGATCGAGGTTTCTCCGCTTGCACGCCGCAACGAACAGAACCCGGAAGTAACTGACCGCTTTGAGCTTTATATTGGCGGAAGGGAACTGGCCAATGGCTTCTCCGAACTCAACGATCCGGAAGATCAGGCAGCTCGCTTTGCGGCCCAGGTGCAGCAAAAAGAAGCTGGAGACAAGGAAGCTATGCACTACGATCATGACTATGTGACGGCACTGGAGTATGGATTGCCACCCACCGCTGGTGAGGGAATTGGCATTGATCGCCTGGTTATGCTGATTACAGATGCGCCATCCATTAAGGATGTGCTGCTTTTTCCCCATCTGCGTCCCCAGCATGAAACCGGCTGACTTGGCCCCTCGAAAGCGGCAGATCAAACTTGAGCAGGGCTGGCTCAACAAGCTAGCACCGGAGTTTACAAGCGAGTACATGGCTGCACTACGTACTTACCTGCAACAACAAAAAGCGGCAGGCCGACGGATTTTTCCAAGCGGACAGGAAATTTTTAATGCTTTCAACTTAACGCCGCTTGAATCCGTTCGAGTGGTGATCCTGGGCCAAGACCCCTATCATGGGGAGGGTCAGGCTCATGGCCTGTGTTTTTCCGTTAAACCGGGAGTTGCTTTGCCTCCATCGCTGGAAAACATCTTCCGGGAGTTGGCCAATGATGTGGGTTTTGTCCCACCTGGTCATGGTTGTCTAAAGCATTGGGCACTTCAAGGGGTTCTGCTGCTTAATTCGGTGCTTACGGTAGAGGCGAGGCAGGCTGCTTCTCATCAGGGTAGGGGCTGGGAACGATTCACCGATAGTGTAGTTAAGGTATTAAATACCAATCGGCAGGGGTTGGTGTACATGCTTTGGGGTAGCTACGCGCAACGCAAGGGAGCCATTATTGATCGGAAGCACAATCTGGTGCTGATGTCTCCACATCCGTCTCCGCTGTCAGCAAGGCGCGGATTTTTTGGCAATCAACATTTTTCAAAGGCTAATGCTTATCTGGTTCAACAGGGACAGCAGGCCATAAACTGGCAACTGCCAAAAATTACGAGTTAGGCCGAACATTCGTTGCATTTGGTCTTCTGCACTAGTCTCATACTGAAAAGATCACAAAATAGGAATTTTGGGAAAAGGAATAAGCGACAGGAAGCAACAAATGTCAGATCAGACTTGTTTAGTTATTGGTGCCAGCCATGCCGGTGTCTCATTGGCTCTGACCTTGCGTAAGGAAGGCTGGGCGGGTCCCATCAAGCTTATTAGCGAGGAAAAGGAACTGCCCTACCACAGGCCGCCATTGTCAAAAGAACACCTAGCTGGCAAGAAGGATCTGGATGGCATGCGGCTGCGTCCAAGCAAAATCTACGATGACAATGCCATTGAATTGTTACTGGGTACTGCCGCAACAGGTATTGACCGCAAGGCAAAGTCAGTCATCCTGGCCTCAGGAGAGGTCTTAGCCTACGATAAACTGGCACTTTGTATCGGAGCCTCGGTCCGAAAACTGCCGATCGGCCAAGGCCTGGAACGAGTACACTATTTGCGGACGGCAGCCGACGTGAAAACTATAAAGTCACAATTGCCGAGTGTGGGACATGCCGTCATCATTGGCGGTGGCTATATCGGCTTGGAGGTGGCGGCAGTATTGCGTAGTCTTGATCTCAATGTCACGGTATTGGAGATGGAAGATCGGGTGTTGTCTCGGGTAACTAGTTCGGTGCTGTCGGATTATATGAATGACCTGCACACCTCTCATGGAGTTACCATAGCAACCAGTTGCAGGGTCACGGCAATAAGGCCTGGGCAGGATGTCGAATCGCCCATGAACCTTGAGTGTGAGGATGGTGATGTCATGCAGGCAGATATGGTGTTTATCGGTGTCGGAGTCCAGCCAAATGTGGGGCTAGCCTATGAGGCTGGACTTGAAGTTGGCGACGGCATTGTCGTCGATGCCCATGCTTGCAGCAGCGACCCCGATATTTATGCGGCTGGCGACTGTAGCTGGCATCGGAACAACTTCTATGAGAGTGAGATGCGCCTGGAATCAGTACAGAATGCTAATGATCAGGCTCGGGTAGCTGCGGCCAATCTTTGCGGAAAACGCACTGTTTACAATGCCTTGCCATGGTTCTGGTCTGACCAATATGATGTAAAATTGCAGATGGTTGGCCTGAATAATCAGTATGACCAACTGATTATTAGGGGTGATCCCAAGGACCATGAGAAGGGGTTTGCTTTGCTCTATCTTAAGGAGGGAAAGCTGGTGGCCGCTGACTGTATCAGACGACCGAAGGAATATATGGTGAGCAAGCAGCTGATTCCTCTTGCTTTGCAGATAGATCCTGCCTTGCTGGCAGACATCAACAATGATCCGGCTTGCTGGCGTGAGGCAGGAGATGCATCTAGGCAATTAAATGCGCATTGAAAAATACAGGTTAGGACTGGGGGTGAAAAGGATATTTTCGGCAGTGATTAAAGTCCAACATAAGCATTGACATTTTGTCAGAAGAGGGTACAATTTGATGTCTCCTTAGAGGGTGGTTAGCTCAGCTGGGAGAGCATCGCCCTTACAAGGCGAGGGTCGCAGGTTCGATCC
>JAPORB010000061.1 GCA_026710425.1 Gammaproteobacteria bacterium | reverse complement strand
TGCTCAAAATGATAGCCTTGGTTTCTCAGGGTGTTAAAGGTCTCATTCTCCACTTCCAGCGCGCACGACCCGCCCACATGATCTTTTCCACATTCCGTTTCGGGTGCTCACGCCGTATTTTAAGGCAGCATCCGATTTCCTGCATTGCGTTCACAGTCATTCTTTTTCGAGCCATCCTCCTTCATGTTCTGTTCGGGCGGCAAGGGAATAACGTGTTTGATCCATAGGGGCACCAGCATCGCGCCCAGCATCATATGATAGTAGGAGACACTGTCATACCGGTGATGCTTCTTGCAGCATTGATCGCAGTGCACTTTTGACGAGGAAAAGTAGCCCGTCCCATCCACAGACAACAGGTAATGCCCCAAATAAGTGAATTGCTCCAGACCTTTGCCCCGCTGCAAGGCCGCAAACACCTTCTTGAACGAACCGCGGAGCAGAAAAGGATCCATTTTGTCCAATCGCTCTCGCATCGCCGTGTCGTTGTGTGAAGCACGATCGAATGACAGCAGGGAGGAATATTTCAGTGAAAAATGGCCAATTCAGACGTCAATATATCCGGCAATGCCCATCGACGGCCCTCCACCGGGTCAGAGATTTTCTGGAAACTGTTTCTCACACTCCGCATCAGTCCTGGTGCGCTAAGATTGTGCCTTAACTTTGCTTGGCCTATAAATACAATCCGATTATTGGGAATTCATGGTTTGCTTTTCGTTCAACAAATAAGTGCAGAGTTTACGAAAGATTCTTATTAATTCAGCCGTGGCACTTGATTTTACTGACTCTAGCTAGCGGGAATTGCTGAGTAATATGTACCTCTCCCTATTCGAAAATCAGCTCTTCTATTCTGGTAGAGAAATTCCAGATAATGGTGCTCTAACAGCATGAGGATGTTCCCCAGCGGTAAATATTAGCTCCATTTACTGGAATTCCTCAACTACCGCCAAAAAACATACTGCATAAGGCCATCACAAATCTGCGATGTACACACAAACAGCATAGGCAGACCCTCACCCAACGCTGAAAAACTATCAAATATCTCAAGAGATTCCTTTTCTACTTCGCATCTGTTTGTGATGTCAACATAGAGCGTTTCCAAATCCTAAAGCTGGACTCTAAACGCCAGTTGCCGACATACTGTTTGATCATGAATCAATGCGGTGATTCGCCGAGGACTTTTCCATGAACCCTGTCAAACTTCTTTTCGCCCTAGTTCTGGTGCTAATGGGTTACCTGCTTCTGTGGCCAGTGGAAGTGGACCCCAAAGTCTGGATACCCTCAACCAATCCAGGATTTACTGGACCTTACGATAGCAATGAGGCACTGGCGGAGGCTACTTACTTGGATTTGCCTGACGGCGAGTTTGGGCCGGAAGATATTACCGTGGGTCCTGCAGGTCAGTTGGTGGCTGGTGTCAATTCAGGCAAGATTTTGACCATAGATCCAGATTCGGGGGAGGCTACGTTGCTAGCGGATACAGGTGGTCACCCTCTAGGACTGGAGTTCGACAGCACAGGCATATTGTGGGTTGCCGACCCCTACAAGGGACTACTAAAAGTTTCTCCGTTGGGAGAAGTTACCATCGTAACCAACGAAACGAGCGACGGATCACCCATTCTTTATGCCGATGATGTGGATATAGCATCGGATGGTCGGGTTTATTTTTCCGATGCTTCAACACGTTTTGGAGCAGAGCAATACGGTGGTACACTCGAAGCTTCGCTACTCGACCTGATGGAGCACTCCGACAATGCAAGAGTGCTGGTCTATGATCCACAAACCACAAGGACGGAGATCTTCGCTGATGGTCTTACCTTTGCCAACGGAGTGGCGGTCACAGCCGACGGGAAGGGGCTGCTGGTAAGCGAAACCGGTAACTATGCGATCCATCGCTATTCTCTGGCTGCCGACAGCTACGGTGAACGCACCACAATCATCGATGCGTTGCCTGGCTTTCCAGACAACATCAACCGCATGCCTGACGGGAGCTTCTGGATCGGATTGGTTAGCCCTCGATCCGACTCACTGGATGCCTTGGCTGGCTCCCCCTTCCTCCGCAGAGTGGTATCGCGTCTGCCAGCAAGGCTACAACCAGCACCACAGCGCTACGGTTTCATCATCCGTATTAATGAGGCCGGAGATATTCTTGCAAACTTGCAAGACCCATCGGGAAGCTATGCGACCACCACTGGAGCTATGGATTTACCCGATGGGCGCGTGGCAGTTTCCAGCTTAACGGAGTCGCGCATCGCGTTATTCTAATTCTCTATTCAGAAGTAATTTCAACATGAAAGTATGCAACTTCGGTTTTGGCTACACAGAATCATGGATGGGTCTGTAAGTTCAAATTCCAAATTTTTTTATGGTAGAAAATGCGTAGCAGACAAAGCAGGTTTTACTGCTTTGCAATGTTAGGCAAATAACAAGGAGAAACTGGGACCACATATGCTGATAAGAGGACAGACCTAATACATTATAGGGCCTCCCATGACTACTCAGATACGCAGATTGCGAGACTTACAGACTTCTTCATATGCCGCACGGATTTCTGTAGCCCTTTCATGAACTTCACGACTGGCATTAGCCGAGATTGGATCCATCTGTTTGTCCGGATGATATAGGGTCATCTGACGCAGATAGGCGGGACGGATATCGGCATCGGCAGCATCCGGCAATAATCCCAAAGTATTGTAAGCTTCGTTCAGAAAACCACTACAACACTGGGCAGCTGGTCCATAGTATCGTTGTCGCCCTGCCTGATACTCGGCGCACATTGCCGAAAAGGCGGTCTTGTTATACCCCAACACCCCAGCCACCTGCCGCAGCAATCTCTTTTCTTTTAGGCGCATATTGCCCTTGGTGAACACCAAACGCAGGAGTACTTGCATAAACAAGCGCGCAAGTTCACTGCCACGACCGACACTGAATGCTAGCTCGTTGACCAGATTCAGCATATTCGTTTCAGGCAGTTTACCCAGTTCAAAATAATCAATGGCTTCCTGCCGCTGTCGCGGACTTAGTCCCAGTATACGCATTACGGATGTGGCATACTTCACCTCTGCACTGCTCACAAAACCATCACTCTTAGACACCCGTCCCATCAGGGCAAACAATGCCCGATGCAATATCTTTTCCAATTTGCCGCCTGGCGGAAGCACACAATCAGATTTGCAATCACTAAGCCGATGCGTAACCGCTCTTTGATAGGCCCGATGTCGCAGTGCTGACAGCATGACCTACACCATCCCACCATGCCGTACCCATCGATTAGCTTCAGCCAACCGCTGTGGACTGCCGACATCAATCCAGTGACCAGTATGGACTTCACCGCTGACCTTGCTATCCTGCATGGCCTGCCTCAACAAGGGGACAACAGAACATGGCTGAACCGGCAAGTCAGCAAACAAATCCCTGTGGAGTACACTGATACCACTGAAGGTCAGAGGTTCATTACCAACATCTGCCTCCTCATACACATGACCATCTTCATTGATATAAAAATCTCCCTCAGGTCGATGATCCGGATTCTGTACCAGCACGATATGGGCCAGCCGGGTAAGGCCATCAACCGGCTTCAGAGTGGCGTAATTGAAGTCGGTCAAAATATCGGCATTAACAACGATGAAACTGTCATCATTGAGCAATGGCAGGGCCTTAATGATGCCACCAGCGGTATCCAGACGAATGGCTTCCCGAGAATATTGAATGTCAAGACCAAAACGGGAGCCATTCCCCAGATCCTCCTCAATTCTTGATCCCAGATAAAACAGATTGATCACCACTTCGGTGACACCAGCAGCGACCAGCTGCTGCAATAGGTGCTCAATTAGACTAGTATTACCTACTTTCAACAGGGGCTTGGGAGTATCAGCCGTCAGCGTCTGCATGCGCGTTCCCAGCCCCGCCGCCAGGATCATTGCTTGCATAATTAGTGTCTGCATGAAATCTACAAAAGTGCTGCTATCTTGCTGAAAATCAACTGAAAAAGTCAAACTTTTCGGCTCGAAGATCTTCTAATTTTCCATTGAATCGTCTAA
>JAPORB010000139.1 GCA_026710425.1 Gammaproteobacteria bacterium | reverse complement strand
AAGTATTCAGAATTTCACTGCTATCGAGCAGCTATTGAGGTCAGGACATCTGAAGCTATAGATTTATTAAAGAGTTAAGTATGGTACGGTGATAGACTTGAAACTGTTACAGGACGCGAATGACGGGTATAAGATTGAATGCCGTGAAGAATAGCTCGATGGCATCCTGGTACTTCCGGTTGGCGAAGCGAATGATGCCCCACGTTACGGGCAGTGATTTTCGGGAGGCGATGCTTGATCTATTGATGTATGCAGGACTGACGTTCGCTGGGGTGTGATCTGGCTGGAATGAAAAAGAGATGGTGTGTCGATTGATGGAAATCGACGGAATTGGAGGTTACCATATTCGAGATAGCCACCATTAGGAATAGAAACTTGGGCCTACAAAGATTTCAAAATTGATGATGAATAAAAATAATCCGACATCTATTTCACTTTGCAACAATCAAGATTCTGCGATTGAACCTGCTGGCAGGAAACAGACAACCCGTCGCCAGTTCATTCGCCAGGCTGGTACCCTTTCAGGCATCATGATCGTGCCCCGGGCGGTACTGGGAGGGGAGAACCACATTGCCCCAAGTGATCGGCTGAACATTGCCGCAGTGGGCGCAGGTGGTAAGGGCAGAAGCGATATCGAAAGCGTTGCCTATGAGAATATCTATGCGATCTGTGATATTGACGATAATCAACTTGCAGAGACACTTAACCAGGATTTTGCCGCCTCATTTCGTCAGCAGGTGAAGACCTATCGTGACTACCGGCAAATGTTGGATGCCGAACCGGAAATTGATGCTGTTCTGATCAGCACACCGGACCACATGCATGCACCGATAGCCATGCATGCTATGAACTTGGGCAAACATGTCTTCGTACAAAAGCCTCTCTGTCACACGGTGGCCGAGTGCAGGATCCTTGCCAGAACCGCTGCGGAGACTGACGTGGTGACCCAGATGGGCAACCAGGGTCATGCAGAGGAAGGAGCACGCCAAATCAATGAGTGGGTCGCCTCCGGTGAACTGGGCATTGTGGAAGAGGCACATTGCTGGACCAATCGACCGGTATGGCCTCAAGGTATTGCCAGACCCGAGGGTGAGATGGCAGTCCCCGGCAATATCAGCTGGGATTTGTGGCTGGGTGCTGCGTCTTTTAGGCCTTATGTCGAGCGGGCCTATCACCCCTTTAATTGGCGCGGTTGGCTGGATTTTGGTACCGGTGTGGTGGGCGATATGGGTGCCCACATCATTGATCACCCCTATTGGGCTCTTGATCTTGACCTCCCGGTTAAAATATCTGCCAGTTCCTCCAGCTTCGGTACTGGTATGGAAACTTTTCCCGTTGCCTCCAAGATTCATTTTGAGTTTGCTGCACGCGGTGAGAGACCACCTGTCAAGCTTACCTGGTACGACGGTGGGTTACTGCCGGAACGACCGCCGCAACTTGAAAATGGCCGCCAGTTGGGGGATGACGATGGCGGTGTGTTGCTGGTAGGTTCGAAGCACACGCTAATGCACGGTGTCTACGGACGCAATCCGCGACTTATTCCGGAAGCATCGCATCTGGAGACACCAGCACCGAACAGATCGTTGCCAAGATCGCCGGGCATCCATAAGGAATGGCTGGATGCGATCAAGGATCGCAGCAGGAAAACCACCTCGGGTTTTGACTATGCAGCGCGCCTCACAGAGTCCATGTTGCTGGGCAATATCGCCACCATCCGCGCCGGACAACATCGGGTACTGGAATACGACAGTAAAGCCATGCGTTTCACTAATGACGAAGGTGCCAATGCCTGGCTAGAGAAGTCCTATCGGCAGGGCTTTGGTTTAGTCGGCTAGCGCGAAGCACGGCAGGGCTGCAAGAGATCATGGCACAGTCTATCAACCGCGAGCTTTATGATGTCATAGTGGTTGGCTCAGGTGCTGGCGGCGGCATGGCAACTTATCAGCTTGCTAATGCTGGATTAAGGGTGGCACTGCTCGAGGCTGGAGATTTCTATGATCCGGCTGATGCGGCGCAGCGCACCCAGTTGCGCAATCCTTGGGAATCACCGCGGCGTGGTGCCAGCACCCGACGACGTCCTTTCGGTGACTACAACTCATGTATTGGCGGATGGGAACTGGATGGTGAACCCTACACCCAAGGTGAGAATACAGAGTTTCTCTGGTGGCGCGCCCGCATGCTGGGAGGACGTACCAATCACTGGGGCAGGATCTCTCTGCGCTTCGGCCCATTGGACTTTAAGCGGTATGATTCTGATGGCTTGGGTGCCAACTGGCCAATCGGCTATGACGATGTCAAACCCTACTATGACAGGCTTGATAAGCTGGTCGGGGTGTATGGCAGCAATGAAGGCTTGTACAATGACCCCGACGGTTATTTCTTACCGGCTCCCAAACCCCGACTGCATGAGCTGTATTACATCAAGGGTGCTCATTCTCTCGGTGTGCCGGTCTATCCCATGCGCAAATCCATACTCACCAAGCGCATCAATGACAGTCGTGGTGTTTGTTTCTATTGCGGTCAGTGTAGTCGTGCCTGCGGAATTCATGCTGACTTCTCTTCCAGCACCGTATTGATTTACCCCGCTCTGCAGGGTGGTCAGGTCGACTTATATACCCATCATATGGTGCGGGAGGTGACCACCGGTCCAGGTGGCCGAGGCACTGGTGTAGCTTTTGTCAATACGCAGGACGGCAGTGAAGGAGAGCTAAAGGGCCGGACAGTGATATTGGCAGCCTCGGCCTGCAGCACCGCCAGAATCCTACTGAACAGCAAGAGCGCGCAGCATCCAGATGGTCTGGGCAACTCCAGTGGTCATGTGGGTCACTACCTGCATGATTCGACTGGTGCCAGCCGCGCTGCCTTTTTGCCTGAGTTGATGGACCGGGACATCTACAACGAAGATGGCACGGTCAGCGGGCATGTCTATACGCCTTGGTGGCTGGAGGGGGAAAACCTTGACTTCACCCGTGGCTATCATTTGGAAATCGGCGGCGGTATGGGCATGCCTTCCTACGGCTTTGGCTTCGCCGTCAACCAATACAACCAGTACCTTGGCGAGCGGGTGGGAGGCTATGGCAACAGCCTGCGGGATGATATCAAGCGGTTCTATGGCTCCCGCCTCAGCATTGCCTGTCGAGGCGAGAGCATCCCTCAGTATTCCAACTACTGCGAGCTGGATCCTGAGGTAGTTGATCAGTGGGGTATTCCGGTGTTGCGCTTCAATTACCAGTGGACGCAACATGAAATTAATCAGGCCCGGCATATGCAAGACACTATGGAGGATCTGCTACGGGCATCTGGCGGCATTCCGCTGGGAGAAAAGCCGGGAGCTGATCGTGATTATGGGCTGACCAAACCTGGAGAGATTATTCACGAGGTGGGCACCACCAGGATGGGCACCGACCGCAATAGCTCGGTCACCAATGAATTTGGCCAGTTACATGATGCCACCAATGTGTTCGTTGCTGATGCGGGTACTTTTGTCTCGCAAGCGGACAAGAATCCGACCTGGACCATTATGGCCCTATCTTGGCGTACCAGCGATTATATAATTCAGCAGATAGGCCATCGCAATCTTTAGATCAGTCGAAAAGAGACTGAGGTTGTGATGTCAGTTACTGCGATGCCATAGCCGCAACGGCTTTCTCGATAAGTGCCAGACTGTTACATAAGGTATGCAAAAAATATCACCTGACATTGCCTAAGCTGATAGGCCTTGTCACCAGTCCAGTTGATAAAGTTTCAACTTTTGGTATGAAAATCATCTACATGTCGGGTAGTATTCGACGATCAATGAAAAGGCCATATATTTTGAGTTGGGAAATCGCTCTTTCAGGATGGATTGGGCCACCTTAAAATGAGCACCTATTGTAATTACATCATCAACAATCGCTATGATTTTAGGTTCAGGCAAGCAGTTCGCCTTCACTACGCTGTTGAGTGCCTCAATATCTCACTGACTCGGGCGATGGCTACTTTCATGTGATGGGGTTGTGCTTTCCGACTGCAGTACAAGTTCACGGATGTCAGCAGAATAATCGCCTTTCATTGCATGTAGCATTCTAGTCATCCCATTGTCGTAAAGAGGATCACCTCGTGCCTTTGATGGCGGAATTGGAACGAAAGTTAAAGAGTTAATCGCGTCGCTCCCTAGAGCTATGGCAAAGGCTTTTGCAACCTGGTTGATGGCTTTTTCTTTGTGTTTCCATTCGAACGGTCGACTTTTGCGATCCGGAGATTTTTTGAAGTTATGTATAAGACTATTGGTGCCGCTCTCTTCATAGCCCACGCCAGGGGTATATTCGCCGATGAAAAATCACTCATCTTCCGACACCAGATGTGGGTGATCTTGCTTTGTCAATTCGTCAATTCTTATGAATCTATTTTGTAAGGTTTCGGTGGATGTCATCGTATTCACGGACTCTTATGGCACCTTTGTCTTCAAATTTTTTTGGCCAGCTTAGGCGCGTATCACGGAAGCAGTTATCAAGTATAAAAAGTTTGCGACCTTGCTTGAGAGCTGCGCGTGCTTGTATCAATGTTCCTGAGGTCTCGCTGGCCTCAACGATGATAGTCGCGCTCGTCAATGCAGACATTGTGATATTTCGTTCCGGAAAGAAAAGTCGATTTCGACGATAGTCTTGAGATTCACAACGCCTGAGGGGCACCTGACTAATGAGCAGGAAGTGCTTGGCGATGTAGCGTTGCAGTTCTGCGTGCTGTTTGGGATAGACTTTGGATAACGGCGTACCGATGACTGCCAAAGTTTTACCACCTTTCTCAATGGCGGTCTCATGTGCAACTCTATCAATCCCAGCAGCAAGTCCAGATACAACCGTAAATCCATCTTCAACTAGATTACGAGTGAGATTGCGGGCGCGCGCTATACCCTCTACCGATGGTTTTCGTGTGCCCACCACGGCAACAGAGGGTGAATGCACAAGATCCCACCAACCTTGGAAATATAGTAACTCAAGAGGATGAGTAGCATCTCGCAATTTGCCCGGGTACTCACCATCACCATGGACTCGGACCCCAAATCTCTTCACCTCGGAATTTTCAAACTGCTGCTTTACGAATGCCGCTGATTGGCGAGCATTGGATGGTGGGACAAAATCCGAAGGAACGCTGCCAGGGTTTTCGGCAAAGCGATTAGAAATCGACTTGAAGGTCGTATCTGGTCTGGACCAAAGTTCCTCATACGCACCCATTTCGTAATAAGGGGAGATGGCACGCTCTAGGAAATCAGGTTGTCCGAAGTTCAATTCTGTCATCATTTTTTACTAAGTGGATGTATGATTGATGGTAAGAGTTTGGGATGTGGACATTGGTTTGGTTAAAACCTCCAACTCATACCCTTTTCGATAAGTTTGATGATAGCATCTTTCTACTGAACAGAATGCAAGTCGTTATTTTAGGGTTCTTCAGTTTGATAAATAAGTTATATAGGCAATCAAATGGCACAATTTCGATTCTGCATTTTCTCACTATTTAAAGATGACTTGAGTTACCAAGGTATGTTGAAGCTGGTAACGCTTTTCTAATCGGTTATCATACGGGCGTATTTTCAAGAGGAGAACACACGGCAGGATGACCGGAAAGTCAGAATATATTCTGGCCTATATGCTCTTGGTCATGTGATTCTCGGTAAAGTAAGGGCGCGGACCAGTAAAAAGACCAGGCCCAAAAGAAGACCAGCACCGGGAACAGGTTTGAGGTATAAGTGAGCAATTAAGGGAGCACATATGAACAGACGCGAGACACTGAAATCACTGCTGCTGGGCTCACTGGGTGCTGGTGTCATTGTCACCGAGGGCTGCGCCAGGTCGAACCGTTCTGTTACCTGGACCAGTCTGCCGAACACTTATTCCTACGGGCGCACTGAGGTTGAGAAACAACATGATGCCTCTCTGTTCGCCGAGAGCTTTCTTCGTGATCATGAACTGGTGACCATCGCAGTACTGTGCGACATCATCCTTCCCTCCGACCATCCGAACGGAGGAGCTCTGGATGCCGGTTTGCCCGAATTTGTTGAGTTCATGGTTAAGGACCGCGAGTATTACAAACAGCCAGTTAGGGAGGGCATTGCCTGGCTTGATCGCTATTCGGTTGACCAGTTTGGTGCCGACTTTGTCGGCATCACTGAGGCTCAGCGTCTACGAATCTGTGACCGCATTGCCTGGCCCGATATTGAAGACCCTGAATTGCAGGAAGGCATCCGCTTTTTCAGTTTTATGCGCGACTTGACGCTAACTGGTTACTATACCACCGAGGCTGGTTTTAGGGATCTGGGCTACCAGGGCAACACACCCAATGTTTGGGATGGGGTGCCGCAGGAGGTGCTGGATAGGCACGGGTTGTCCTACGAGGCCGAATGGTTGGAAAAGTGTGTTGATCAGTCCCGACGCGATGTCATGGCCGAGTGGGATGAAGATATGAACCTGATTACCTGACCAAGACTAGGACGATTATGACGATGATGGGAATGACAAAAACGACCATGAATAAACTGATCTTATTCACCACAGTCCTGATGGCGATTGTGTTGACGAAGCATGCCTTCACTCAGTCTGCTGAAGACAGATTTCAGTTCGAGCCAGTGCTGGAAAAAATCAACGGAGTTAGCAGTGGCACAGCACCTTCCGATGCCATTGTGCTTTTTGATGGCAGCAACATGGATGCCTGGATGACTGCGGAAACCGAGGAAGCAGCGCACTGGGAAATAGAAAATGGTGCAATGACAGTGCGTCCGGGCATGCAAACCATCAAGACCCGGCAGAACTTCGGTGATATCCAGCTGCACCTGGAATGGCGACCCACCGATGTGATTGAGGGAGCAGGTCAGAGCCGGGGTAATAGTGGCGTGTTTCTGCATTCGCTATTCGAAGTGCAGGTACTGGACAGCTGGGACAATCCCACCTATGTCAATGGGCAGGCAGCTTCAGTATACTTGCAGTATCCGCCACTTGTGAATGCGGCTCGCAGACCAGGTGAATGGCAAAGCTACGACATAATCTTTGAGGCACCGCAGTATGATGGCGATGGCAAATTGGAGGTGCCCGCCTATCTCACGGTCCTGCATAACGGGGTGCTGGTTCATAATCATGTGGAGTTGAAGGGAGCAACTCACACCCCGGTTCCCGAATATAGCGCAAATTGTGTGCCCTACAGCCGGAAAAGTGAGCAGGACTGCAGTGGTAGAATGCCGATATCCCTGCAGGACCACGGCCAAGTAGTATCCTATCGCAATATCTGGGTGCGCGAACTTTAGATTTTTTCCATGTCGGCAACGGACATCGGTATTACTCGGCACAACATTGCTAGTGGCTGACCTGCCAATAAACCGCAAATGAAGTCAATCAGGGGAAGGACAGCCGTAACTTCAAGGAAATTGCTGACCATGGGGGCAAAAGTGGTCGGGGGTTTACTGGTTTGTTGTCTGTACTTGTTCTCGGGTTTTTTACAGGCTCAGACTTTGCAACAAGAACAGTGGATACCATTGTTCAATGGCATGGATCTGGATGACTGGACTCCTAAATTTACTGGTCATACAGCAGGCGTGAACTACCTGAACACCTTTCGGGTTGAAAACGGCATACTACGAGTTTCCTATGAGAACTGGAATGATTTCAATGGTGAGTTTGGTCACCTTTTTTACAGGGAACCTTATTCTCATTATCGCCTGCGGGTTGAATACCGATTTGTTGGTAAGCAGGTAAACAACGGCCCTGATTGGGCTTTTCGCAATAACGGAGTAATGCTCCACAGTCAGTCACCCGAATCCATGACCGTTGAGCAAGAGTTTCCGGTATCCATAGAAGCGCAACTGCTTGGCGGCAATGGTCGTGATACAAGACAGACTGGCAATGTGTGTTCACCAGGCACCCACTATGTGATGAACAGTCAGTTGATTACCGTGCATTGCACCAGTTCAAGTTCCCGAACCTACCATGGGGATGAGTGGGTTAGTATGGAGATTGAAGTTCTGGGCAGCACATCCATACGGCACATCGTCAATGGGGAAAGTGTCTTTGAGTATGGTCAGATTCAGTTGGACCCGGATGACCCTGATGCCCAAAGACTGCTGAGCAACGGAGCCCCACTCTCTGTGCAGAAAGGGTATATCTCTCTGCAGGCGGAAAGTCATCCGACTGAGTTCAGGAAAGTCGAGTTGCTGCCGTTGCCGACTTCCTGATTACAGCTCTCCTGCCGCCAGCAAGCCCGCCGCATAGTCTGCTGCTCTGGCACTGAACGCCATGTAAGTCAGTGAAGGATTCTGGCAGGCCGATGAGGTCATGAAGGCACCGTCGGTAATGAACAGGTTCGGTACATCGTGGGCCTGGCACCAGCCGTTGAGCACTGAGGTTTCCGGATCTCTGCCCATGCGGGCGGTACCCATTTCGTGAATGCGGTTACCGGGCTTGGACAGGTCGGCTTCTGAGACGGTAATATTCTGGCAGCCAGCGGCTTCAAACATGGCAACGGCATCTTGCACTGCCTCTTGCTGCATTATGTGTTCATTATCGCCGTAACTGACATTGAATAGTGCCAGCGGATTGTCCCAGCGGTCCCGTTTCGTGGGATGCAGGGTGACCCGGTTTTCGGGATCAGGCAATTGTTCTCCGAAGGCCAGCACATTGATGCGCCAGGGTCCGGGCCGCCGATGTGCCTCTTTGAACTCGCGACCAATTCCAGCTATTTGACCACCTGCATTGCCCAAGGGTCGGGCACCACCCTGGAATCCGAACCCGCGTTTGTAGGGCTTGTCGTTCTCGGTGATATTGGCATAACGCGGAATATAGATTCCGCCACTGGGACGTCGTCCGAAAGTGGTTTTGTGCTCAAAACCGTTTAGAATGCCGGCGACACCGGAACTACTGACATGGTCCATCAAGTTTCGGCCTACTTGATCGGAACGATTGGCCAGTCCGTTGGGAAAGGTCTCGGATCGCGACTGCAGAAGGATCATGGCTGAGGCAATGGCCGAGGCATTGAGGAAGACGATTCTTGAGGTCCAGGTGCGATGTTCCCGAGTTTGGGCATCGACCACCCTGACTCCACTGATACGACTGGTTTGTGGATCGAAGTCCAGCCCCTGGACAATTGCATTGTGTATTATAGTGAGATTGCCAGTACGCTGGGCGGCCGGCAGGGTAGCATTGAGTGAAGAGAAATAAGCCTTAAAGCTGCATCCATGATGACAGCGATTGCGGGCCTGACAATTGCTGCGACCGAGGGAGCGTTGCTCTTCAGTGGCATCGGTCAGATGAGCAATCCGCGCCGGGATCACCCTCCGTCCGTTGAATCGCGTCTCTACCCGCTGCTTGAAGGCTATCTCGGCATCGGTAAGGGTAAATGCGGGCTGGAACACACTGTCCGGGAGTTGCTCCAGTCCTTCTTCGCTGCCAGCCACACCTGCGAAGGTTTCCACCTGCTCATACCAAGGTTCAATGTCCTCATAGCGCACGGGCCAGTCAACAGCGATGCCTTCACTTTGGTTTGCTGTAAAGTCCTGTGGGCCCAGACGGTAGGTCTGTCGACTCCACATAATGGAGCGTCCGGCGGTATGATAGCCGCGCAGCCAGTCATATGAAGTCCCTTCTGCCTCCGCATAGGGGTGCTCGTCATCCTTAACCCAGAAGTGCTTGGTAGATTGCTTGATGGCGTAGGCAACTCCACCATATTGTTTCGGATAATGCTGGCTGATCTCATCCTGTGGCACATTGTCCAGGTTGGGTGTCTCCCAGGGGGCCAGCTGGTCAGTGTAGTCTCGCTCAGGGATAATCTGTGGTCCGCGTTCAAGCACCAGCACTTTCAAACCGCGTTCGGTCAGTTCTTTGGCGGACATGCCGCCACTCATACCGGAGCCGACTACAATCGCATCAAAATCTGCCATTCCCTTGTCCCCTTAATCTGCGGCTACAATATCAACACTGGGATCCCAGCGTCCGGGTACTGCTACCCACTTCAATTCCTGCAGAGCACCTTCCTCGGTAGCAAAAAATGCTTGGGTGATATAGCCCTTTAGCGTACGGTAACCGGACAGGGAGTCATCGCCATTGAAGGCATTGGAGTCCAGTTCTGTGAGGGCGGACAGTGCCAGTTGGTTGTCTACTTCCAGAAAGTTATCGACAGCCGAATTTAGGCGAGCTGCCAGATCCTGCATGGTTTGGTGCTGGGCCTGTCGGGTTACCTCGCTGGCCCAGTCAGCCATCAGCCCGTCGAGGTAGCCAGGCACATTGGCATCGAGTGCTCCTGGAGTTTCGGTGCGGGGAATAATGAGGTCGCTGAGACGGCTCAACAATGCCATTTCCGATGCTAAATAGAAGCGGCCATCGTTACCCGTGGGGGTGGCTGTAATAGTGGCATCTTCGCTGGTAGTCTCGCCATCACCGCAGGCAGTGAGGGTTACGGCACCACCAACCGAGATTATTAGGCCTTGGATAAACTCTCTTCTGGTTCTGCCTGTATTCATGACCATTCAGTCCTAAAACCTGAAGCTGCGCAGACCACCAATACTGCTGGCCACCGAGGTCAGTCCGTCCTCAGGATTGTCATGCTCCACAAAATAATGCTGAAACCCGGCCGTCTCTTCATAAGAGAAGAGTGCGGGGAAATCAATGATGCCACTCCCTACTTCGGTTATTTGACCGCGGTCATTCATATCCTTAACATGCAGCAGACTGAAACGTCCTGGATATTTTTCAAAGTATGGTATTGGGTCGACTCCGGCCTTGACAATCCAATACAGATCCAGCTCGAAATCCACCAGTTCAGGATCAGTTTCATTCAACAGGATATCGAAAGGGTACTGATCGTTGGAGTCGTCGAACTCAAAACTATGGTTATGATAAGCTATTCTGATTCCGGCCTGGTGCATAGCCTCACCAGCCCGGTTCAGTGTCTCCGCATGGCGTCGGTAGTCATCGGCACTACGTTCTTCGGGAGGCACGATGGGAACCACAATAAATTTTTGACCCAATTCGGCGGCGAAGTCGATTTCAGCCTGCAGATTGGATTGTACTCGATTGAGCGGAATGTGGGCGGCTGGAGAGTTAAGGCCATTGGCCTCTAGCAGGTGGCGGACTTCGCTGGCACTACGGCTGAAATAGCCGGCGAACTCTATTTCCTGGTACCCCAGCTCGGCGACACTTGCCAACGTCCCTGCAAAGTCCGCAAACATTTCCTGGCGAAGGGTAAACAGTTGCAGTCCGATCCGTGACACCTGTCGGGATTTTGCCAGGGAACTGATGGGCAGTAACGATGTCGCCGACAGCAGAAGGCTGTTCTGAAGAAACTGACGGCGATCAATATGCTTGTTGTTCATGAGAGATAGCTTTAGATTCAAAGCGGGTAACGTTTTGCATGGCCATAGTATGGGTTAATTGTGCATTGGAAGCATCCTTACCGCTAATGCACCACAATTACCAATTACTGTTTTTGAATTAAAGATTTTCCTTTCTTGTTCATGATTCAAAGGGCACTTTGCCAAATGAATATCCCTTTTATTATAGTCCATAGATAAACCCTGGAGCATTTCAACCAGTGATTACCATCTATTATGCCTACTCAATCTCTATATTCCTATAACGGTAATGCTAACATTGCGGCTTTATCATGCAAAGTAAATAGGTAAGAACTTATGAAAGATGGGAACATTGATGTAGATTATGTAGATAAAGCTATTGAGAGAGTTCGCCATCTGTTTGAGACGAGAAAAGACTTATCCCCTAAAGTAAAAGAAAGTCTGAAAAGACCTTACAGACCTCACCGATTTGCTCAATAAATGGCTAAAAATTGAGAACAGCAAGCCCTCGACCAAATAGTAATGGAAACGTAATAGCGAGTAGGCTTTTTCCTAGATAGTTCATGCCTCTAGGTCAAGTTGTAGCATAGGATTTTGAGTAAAGTTATCAGGCATAATGGATTCAGAGTGCTAAAGAGTAAACTATGATCAACTGGAGCAAGTCATCAAATATCCCTTCCTTCAGATCAAACATCCCATTATGAATCAGTTGGTGGCACGGTCAGGTTTTCAACGAACTAATGAAGATTCCAAACAGAGTCAGGGATTACTCTAGGCTTAGCCAAATGCCACCCTTACCAGCGGAGGCGACAGCTGTCTCTACGAAGTGAACACCACGAACTCCAGCATCAACAGTGGGTAGCAGTGGTGTGCTGGCTATCTCTTCTCTGTTCTGCATCACCAGTTGATCCGCAACTTCCCGGTATAGATTAGCAAAAGCTTCCAGCAGGCCTTCCGGATGGCCCGCTGGCAACCGAGTGAGTTGGGCCGTAGAATCCCCGACAGCATCGCTACCGCGAGTAAAAGTCCGGCGACTCTGGTTCAGTGGAGTATACTGCAATTGATCCGGTGCTTCTTGAAACCATTCCAGGCTCGCTCTCTCACCATAAATTCGTAGGCGCAAGCCGTTATCATGACCCACTGCAACCTGACTGGCCCAAAGGGCACCCCGAGCCCCATTATTGAAATGTAGCAACACATAGGCATTGTCATCAAGCTGTCTGCCGACAACAAAGGCTTTAAGATCGGCAAGTATGCGCTCAACCTTGAGGCCAGTTACAAACTCACAGAGATGAAAGGCATGGGTGCCAATATCGCCTAAGGAGCCGCCGACACCAGCGCAAGTAGGATCGGTTCTCCAGGCAGCCTGTTTTTGCCCAGTGGTCTCAATTGCGCTACTTAGCCATTGTTGGGGATACTCAACCTGCACCACGCGAATAGCACCCAGGTCTCCTCGTCCAATCATCTCTCTGGCCTCGCGTACCATGGGGTAACCGCAATAGGTATAGGTCACGGCGAACAACAATCCCGATTCAATCACCAGGGTTTGTAGCTGGCGTGCCTCTTTGAGGCTGGTCGTCAATGGTTTGTCACAAATGACATGTATGCCCGCTTCCAAAAACGCCTGCGCTGGCGCAAAGTGCAGGTGGTTAGGCGTAACCACTGCCACTACCTCAATGCAGTCTTGTCTCTGTGATTCCTGACTAACCATGTTGGCAAAGTCGTCATAGCAGCGGGCCGAATCCAGGCCCAGTTGCTCACCACTCTCCCGACTTCGTTTTGGGTCACTGCTAAAGGCACCAGCCACTAGCTCAAAGCGGTTATCCAGTCGAGCCGCCATCCTGTGGACCTCGCCAAAGAAGGCCCCGATACCTCCGCCCACCATGCCCAGTCTTATTCGTCTGTTATCGCCCATGGCCGCAATGGTTAGTCCAGTCCCAGGATGTACCGGTTACTGGTCTCATCGCCGTCAGCATCTGCAAAGTCGTCGAAGGCACGATCGGTAACCCTTATAATGTGTTTGTCAATGAATACTGCACCTTCCAGTGCCCCTGCCTCCGAATTTTTCAGGCAACACTCCCATTCCAGTACCGCCCAGCCCTCAAAATCATTGGCAGCCAGGCGCGAGAAGATGCCGCCAAAGTCCACCTGTCCATCACCAAGTGACCGGAACCGCCCAACGCGATCAACCCAGGGTTGGTATCCACCGTAGACACCCTGTTTGGCATTCGGATTGAATTCGGCATCCTTGATATGCACTAGTTTGATGTGGTCTTTGTACTCATCCAGAAAGGCCAGGTAATCAAGCTGTTGCAGCAACAGGTGAGAGGGATCATATAGGATATTGCAGCGTGGATGGTTGTTTACTCGCTTGAGGAACATCTCGAAGGTGATTCCGTCATGCAAATCCTCTCCAGGGTGGATTTCGAAGCCAATGTCCACTCCAGCCTCGTCAAAGGCATCAAGAATAGGGAGCCAGCGTTTTGCCAGTTCATCAAAAGCGGTTTCCACGAGTCCGGTCGGTCGCTGCGGCCATGGGTAGAAGTAAGGCCAGGCCAGAGCACCGGAAAAGCTGGCGTGAGTGGTCAGGCCCAGATTATGTGAGGCTTTTGCAGCCAGCAGCATTTGATCAACAGCCCATTGCTGGCGTGCTCCCGGATTGCCCCTGACCGCGGGCGCAGCAAAGCCGTCGAACAGGCTGTCATAGGCGGGATGCACGGCGACCAGTTGTCCTTGCAAATGCGTGGACAGTTCAGTGATTTCCAAGTCATGCTCTGCCAGCGTACTTTGCAGTTCGTCACAATAGTCTTGGCTGGTTGCCGCTGTTCCAAGATCAATAAGGGAAGGTTCCCAGCTGGGAATCTGAACGCCCTTGAAGCCCAGTCCTGCGGCCCACTCGGCCATGCCCTCCAGTGAATTGAAGGGAGCTTCATCGCTAACAAACTGAGCAAGAAAAATCGCAGGGCCTTTAATGGTCTTCATAATTTGGCTGTACCTCACGGATCTGGTTGTAACGAACTTTGCAAGTATAATCGCTTTACAATGGTGAGGTCTCTGTCTTATTTACCGCAATACTCTGTGGTGGGCTGGATTGCAGGCTGAGTTGTTGCAATTCGAGTAGGCATGCATTATTTTCCAGCGCATAATCAGCAGGCAGTGCATAGTTTGCCTGAGCCTCAAGTACAGGGACATTTACGCAAGGTTCACAAGCAAAAGATTAAAGTTATCGCCAGATCAGTTTACTGCAAATACGACTGAACGATGGTGATTCTGTCTTGTTCCTGTACCACAGCATAATGCCAGGCAAGGCAGAATGAGTCAGTCGGTCTCGTAAAGGGCCAGCACAATTGTCTGGCATATATTAAGTGCAAGAGCGATCCCATTGAATTTCATTAAATCCCATCTCAGTTTGATGATGTTTCTCCAATATGCGGTCTGGGGGGTCTGGTTACCGGTGCTGGCAACCTACCTGCAATCACCAGTTAACGATGGTGGTTTGGGATTCACTTCGGGGCAGGTTGGTTTGATCATCGGTGTTGCCGCTTCCCTTGGGGCAATCAGTGCACCATTTATTGCTGGGCAGCTGGCTGACCGTATGTTCTCTACCGAAAAGTGTCTGGCTGCGTTGCTACTGCTTGGTGGCATTGTGAAGATTAGCTTGTCCCTTCAGGATTCTTTTGTGGCCTGGTTACTGCTTGCGACTCTCTACAGTGTGCTGTACATGCCCACGCTGTCACTGACCAACTCAATGGCCTTTGCCCATCTGGACAATCCCGACCGTGAATTCCCTCGGGTACGGGTATGGGGCACTGTTGGCTGGATTGCAGCGAGCTGGCTGTTTCCCATGATCTGGCTGCAAAGTAACTTGGAGTTTCAGCTGCTGCCACCATTTTTTGTAGGTACTGAGGTTGCCGATGCCACGGCCCGGTTGGCGGACACGCTGGTAGTCTCTGGCCTCCTTGCCTTCCTCTATGCCGGGTATTGTTTAAGATTGCCACATACGCCACCAAAGACTGATGGCGTGGAAAAACTGGCCTTCAGCAAGGCGTTTGGACTTTTGTCCCGTAGATCATTTGCGGTGCTTGTAGTGGCCAGTTTGCCTATTGCGGTGATTCACCAGCTCTATTTTATGCAGACAGGGCCGTTTTTTGAGAATCAATTGGGTATGTTGGTTACCTATATCGCACCGGCCATGACCGTTGGTCAGTTTGCCGAGATTGGATTCCTTGCCTTGCTGAGTGGATTGTTGCTGCGGCTTGGCTTTAAGTGGACAATTACCCTGGGTGCCTTGGCCTATGTTGCGCGTTATGTCATCTGGGGGCTGATCAGCCTGCAAGAAGTTGCTGGACCCTCGGTAGATGCGTCCGGGCAATTTCTATGGACTGCTCCGTTGGTGATTGGTGTGTTCAGCCAGCTATTGCATGGTTTGTGTTATGCCTGTTTTTTCGCATCGGCCTTTATGTATGTGGACCGGATTGCCGACGCGGATATTCGCAACTCGGCCCAGACTGTCTTTGGTATCATTATTCTGGGTATAGGTCCGATGATTGCTGGACCAGTGCTTGGCATTCTTGGCAGTGTATTTGGCGATGCGGGAGTGGTGACTGATTTTGCCGGGATGTGGTTTACGCTTGCGATCATCGCCCTGTTGAGTACGATGCTCATGGCTCTCGCCTTTGTGGATGAGGCTGAAGTTGTATCCAGATAAAAAAGGGTATTGTTATTAGTGGGTGGCAATCCGCTATGTTCACGCACTTGCTAGCTAATTTTCAAATTATCGCCATTGTCAAATAAGAAGGGAGTGAATACTCGATAGCGATTTATACCTTTATTTTCAAGAAAGATCTTTTCCGAAACATTTTTATGAAAATCTTGCTGAATATGCCGAATTAACATTAAGAACCCTTCACAAAATTCAATTCCAATTGCAACCCATTAGGAACTTCGACGTTTGCAACATTAATAAGACATTTTAGTATGCCATCAAAGGTCTAATAATTATCAGATATTCCTGCGAAACTATCCTTCCGCATTCCCCAAATTTAGATACCAGTCAGTTCGTTATTCCATAAATTATTGTGGATTCCACATCTCCGGCAGTTTTGCAGCTCCAAATACTTTCCGCGCCTGAGTCAGCTCTTCATTAAGCCGTTGGGCAATTTCTGGATGCTCTCTGGTATAGCTATATCTTTCAGATGGATCAGTCTGTAGACCAAACAATAGACCGTTAGGTCCGTAATAGTCAGATTGCTCAAAACTGTTGATTGAACTTCGATAGCGGCTCTCCACCACCAGTTTCCAGCGACCGCTGCGCACAGCGGCAATCCGATTCTGGTTGAACAAAAACAGATATTCATGAGGCAATTCACCTTGTTCTAGGAGCAGAGGTATAATGGTCTTACCATCAATGAGTCAGTCAGCTGGCAAGTTGCCGCCAGCTAGCAATAACAGTATTGGAAACAGGTCAATGTTCATGACCGGTTCATTGGAGACATTTCCTGCAGGAATCTGCCCGGACCACGAGGCAATGAAAGGCACTTGATGTCCACCTTCCCAGGAACTAGTTTTGCGATTACGTAAATCCCTGTAACTACCTTCGAACCAGGGACCATTGTCGGAAGTAAAATAATGAGCGTGTTATCGGTCAGGTCATTTTCATCCAATGCAGCAATAATCTCTCTCAGACTCCAGTCAAGGGATTCAACCACATCACCATAAAGGCCAGCCTTGGAACGGCCCTCGAAACATGGTGATACATATGCAAGGAGACATGGGGAAAGGTATGCGGAACATAAAGAAATAAAGGCCAATCGTGATTCTCCTCAATAAAGCGAATAGCCTCAGCTGTATAACGCTCGGTGAGCGTAGATTGGTCTACCGGCTCCTCAACAACCGTTTCATTGCTATAAAGTGCCAGTGGTGTCATGTCGTTACTGTGCAACAGTCCAAAAGACTCGTCAAAGCCCCTGTTGAGAGGTGACCATTCAGGGCGACTCCCCAAATGCTATTTGCCGAACAGTGTACTGCGATATCCTAGCGGTTTCAGTGCTTAAGCCGAGGTGATTTCATTTGCTTTCAGATGCACAATATTGGTTGGTCGGGCCACATCGCTTACCAGGTTCAGGTGTATCGGGTACTGCCCGTTCAATAGTCCGCCACGGGTAACTGTACACACATTGGCACAGGAGTAGAAGCTGTTTAAATGTGCCCCATTTTGTGCCAGCCGGTCCAGATTAGGTGTTCTGATCAGTTGAGAGCCAGTAAGGCCAAGGTCCCCATAGCCCAGATCATCTGCCATGACCACGACAAAATTCGGCAGCATGATTTGCGCTATGGCGGGACCAGTGGTGTTGATCAGCAACAGTGCCGTCAGCATGGCAAGTCGAAAAATGCTGGTAATAGCTCAGAGATGTTTGTCATGGTGGGGTAAACTTGCTGCGATGTCTTGTTTCTGGTGTAGGGCAAGGCTTTGTATGTTAAAAAGTTAGGTAACTGTGGCAAGTCCCGCGGTAAACAAATGCGACCCCAAAAGAACATGGGTGTCAGAAAATATGGGAGAGAAAATCAATGAGTACATCGCAATCAGCTTTGGCACTGGTGGCCGATATTGGTGGCACCCACATTCGTCTGGCCCAGTGTCGAGGAACCACCCTGATGGCCATTGAAAAATATCGATGTGCTGATTTTTCCGGCCTCCCTGAGGCCATTGACCGCTACCTGCGGTCCCGCTCTCTGGGCTCTATAGATAGTGCTTGTCTAGCGGTAGCGGCCCCGCTGGACAGTGATGAAATCATTATGACCAATAACGAGTGGCGCTTCTCGATCAGCGCAATTCAGCAGCAATTTGAGCTGACTCGCGTGGTCGTGGTCAATGACTTTGAGGCCATTGCCTGTGCCATTCCGCAACTGCCTGACAGTGATCGATGGCAGCTGGGCGGTGTTGAGGCTGACCCGAGTGGCAATATTGCGGTATTGGGTCCTGGTACCGGCCTGGGTGTCAAGCATCTCATTGCCACTGGCAAGAGTTGGAAAGTGCTGGCGGGGGAAGGGGGGCATGTGGATTTTGCCCCCGTTGACAATAATGACTTGGCACTATGGTGCTTTCTGCATGACCGGGGACAGCCCATTGCCATGGAGGACATTCTGTCGGGCCGGGGTCTGGTAAACATCTATCAGTGCATTGTGGCTCGCAAAAAGGGCCAGGCCAGTTTCGACGACCCGGAAACTATTCTTCGGCAAGGTCTGTCCCGTGCCTCAAGCGAATGCACTGAGGCCATTTACCAGTTTATGAATATTCTAGGGTCCTTCGCCGGCAATCTGGCACTTAACCTCAAGACCACGGGTGGTGTCTATCTTTGTGGTGGAGTGCTGGCAGAATTGAAGGATCTGATTCCGGCTACCGCCTTTCGTGAACGCTTTGAAGCCAAGGGCCGCTTCCGCTTCTATGTGCAGGACATTCCGGTTTTTCTGATTACCGCAGAAGAGCCCGGATTGCTGGGTGCCGCTGTCTATTTCGGAAGTACTGCACCCACAGGTTGACGGTAAATATGCAAAAACTGAAGCGGTCGTGTCAATCCGAAGTGCGTAAAGTTATAGATTCTTTAAGCGAGTCACTGAAGTGCTGGATTGCCCACGATTTACAAGTTTGAACTCCTTGCCCATCCCGATCTGTGATGTTGTCTGATCCCTGAAAACTCTGCAATAATCATCCGCTCTCAGTCAGAATTGTGAGGTTCGGGTTATCCAGTGCTACGCTGTCATTGATTACCGCTGGCGAGGCAAAAGTTACATTGCCAGCCAGATTTTCCTGAAGGGAAATGCGGTTATCGCCATTAGTATAAAGCGGTTTTGAAGTTCCGGAAACATAAGTGGCGTGCGATAAGCTTCTTTGACAGCCGATTCCAGCCAGCCACCTCGTTGTCAAGGTAAGTATGGAATATTCCATCAAATTCCAGAAGAAGCCTGTTGCTGAGATCGATTTCAAAGGAGGCCTGAAGGATAGTATTTTCCATGTCCAAATTATCATAGAGGCTGTCTGAGTGCCCGACTTCCCCGTACAGGTAGAATCCGAAACTGTCAGACAGCAGACCAGTCAAATCTGCTGTTGCAACATTATGGTTTCAGTTGTCCAGCTCGTTGGGAAATGCGCCCTTGACCCTGTCCTGGCAGTTGCAGGAATTGGCTCGGGCTGTCCTGGGAATAAAGTTGAGATATCTGCCAATCTTGGATAGACCCAATATAGCAGAGGCAGGGAAGCGCAGGATATCAATGCAACCAGCATCAACAATTGGGGTGGCATAGCTACCGGGGTTATAAAGTGCCGGATATCTAGAAACTAATTCTCACTTTGCGTTTCATGCAAATCAAATGAGTTAGCTACACTTAAGAAAGACTGACTGCCGGTAATCTAATTCAGCGACTAATCAATCAAGAGACTTGGACAGGGAGTGCAACGGGGCTTGTAACACCGGGTCCAATAAGAATCAGCCCTCACTGACCTGCAAGTGCTATGTCAGCATCTGGGGCTGGTTTATTGGTTGGATGTTATCAGCAAATATTCCCAGGTGTCTCAGGCAGACAGGCTTTGACCGGATGTTTCCGTAAGCATCCAGACACAGATCAGTGTTGCCAGAGAGGCTAGTGCCATATATACCGAAACCCAGACAATGGCGTATTCGGTCCAGAGGATGGTGGCTATGGTCGGGGCAAAGGCACCACCCACAATAGCACCAATCTGGTAACCAAGCGATGCTCCGGAGTAGCGCACTTCAGTACTGAACAGCTCGGTATAGAAGGCCGCCTGGGGTCCATACATCATGCCCAATGCCCCCAGTCCACCGCTGACTCCAATGATCGCCAGAATCAAGTTACCAGTATCCACCAGTGGAAACAGGATGAATGACCAAAGTCCCATCAATACCGCTCCCACCATGAAGATACCGCGCCGACCGTGGCGATCAGAGTAAGATGATGCCCAAGTCTGAAAGGGAATCTGAACTGCCGAGGCAATGAGGACCACTACCAGCATGTTGTCACGACTTATAGAGGCTCCGTTGGGATCAGAACCATAAGCCAGAATAAAGCCAATCAGGATATAAAAACAGACTTGAACGGAGAGAAACGCACCAGCGGCCAGAGCAATGGTTTTAGGGTATCTGGCTAGTGCATCTATTACTGGGGACTTTTTCGCAACTGGCGTCGCTATGCTATCGTTATGATGGGTTTGCCGTAGCAGTTCCAGTTCCTTGAATGCTTCGGTTTCCTCCAGATTAAGCTGGATGTACATGCTGATGCCGATGAGTAGCACACTGGCCAGAAATGGTACTCGCCAGCCCCAGGTCATGAAAGCCTCGTCAGATACAGCTGCACTGATTCCAATGAACGCCAGATTGGCCAGAATCACTCCCACGGGTGCTCCAGCCTGGGCAAAGGACCCCCAGAAACCTCGCTTGTTGGGTGGAGAGCTCTCCGTGACCAGCAACATGGCACCACCCCACTGCCCGCCAATGGCTAGGCCTTGGGCGAAACGTAGTATTGACAGGATGATCGGCGCAGCGAGTCCTATGGTGTTGTAAGTGGGCATCAGACCGATCAGAGTTGAGGCCACTCCCATCAGCACCAGAGCCAGCACCAGGGTTCGTTTGCGACCGATGCGGTCACCAAAGTGCCCAAACAGAATCCCGCCCACTGGGCGTGCTATAAAGCCAAACGCAAAAGTGCTGAAGGACAGGATAAGACCAACGGTGGGTGTGCTGTCTGGAAAGAACAGCGCGGGAAATACTAGGGCGGCTGCCGTGGCGTAAATGAAAAAGTCGTACCATTCAATGCTGGTACCGGCCAGGGCAGTCATTGCCACTGTGCGCATATTCGACTTGAGGTGTGCTTCCGCTTCCTCTAATTGAAGTTTGCTGTCGATGCTGCTGCTCATGGCTGCTCCCGTTCGCTATGTCGTCATCAAGGTTTTGTAGTCGTATATAGCTGTCTGCTACGATGTGAGTATAGTTTACTCTGGCATTGTTCCGGCTTGCAAAGCCTTCTCCAAGTGTGGAAACTAATGATAGTTACAGTTGGGCTAGAATTGACGAGGTAAGATCATGATGTCAGAAGGAGCAGAAAACTATTCTGTCAACAATCTTTTTTGTGTGACGGACAAGGTAGTGGTCATCACCGGAGGCACCTCGGGCTTGGGCCTGATGATGGCTCAGGGTTTGCTGGAAAATGGGGCCGAGGTGGTCATCGCTTCGCGCAAACAGCAGCGTTGTTCATTGGCTCTTGAGCAGCTTGCGCCATTGGGTAGGGTCAGTGCGGTCACGACCGATATTGCGAACACCGAAGGGCGCAACATGCTTGTGGATTATATTGCATCGGAATGTGGCACTATTGATGTGCTGATCAATAATGCGGGGACCAATTTTGGAGCCGAGTTAGAGGATTATCCTGATGCTGGATTTGAGAAAGTCATCAATACTAATCTTAATGCGGTATTTTCACTGACCAGAGATCTGGTGCCTTATCTGGCTGAATCAGCATCTGCCAGCGACCCCTCCCGGGTGATCAATATTGGCTCTATGGACGGAATCCATGTACCCATTGTGCAAAGGGTTCCAACTTTCGCCTACTCCACCAGCAAGGCAGCTCTACACCATCTAACCCGAACTCTGGCTGTACATTTGGCACCCAAGCATATCACGGTGAATGCCGTGGCACCGGGATTCTTTGCCAGCAGAATGACGGATTATGTTTTTGAGCATTATCTTGACGACATTGAGGCTGACTGTCCGCTCAAGCGAACGGGCAAGTCAGAGGAGATTGTCGGTATAGTAATCTACCTCATGTCGGCAGCTGGCGCCTATACCAATGGAACGACTATTCCAGTTGATGGGGGAACCAGCATTTCTAAAGGTCACCGGGAGTGGATGTAACAGTTGTATCTGGGACGATGCATCAAAGCAGGCCCATTTGGCCAGAACAGAGAGAATGATCATTCTGTATTGAGAAAGGCAAACAGTAGCACCTTAAAGTTTGGTTACCCTGACAAGCTTTCTGAAGGGGGCGGTGAAGAAAGTCAGTCCCATGCTAACCGTCATGGCAGCAATGGTGATCAGTGTTCCCCACATAATGGAGCCAAAGCTCCAGCCTTCGTTGCTGATGATGAGTATTAACGATAGCAGTAATAATGTGGTGGCAATTAGACGATACCAGCGTTTTTGGCTTTGGCCTTGTCCAGCCCCTCCACAAAGTATCTTGCGTGGCTTGTTCTGCGTTAGCGCAATAAACGTGAATCCTGCAAACGCAATCATAAAGCTGGCTAGGGTAATCATGATTGTTACTGTCCTGTCTTCATTTTGTGATGGTCTGTGTCGGAGTTAGATCTCACCGGTAATTCCTGTAGCTGGATATTGTAAATCTTGCAGGCTGTCCAGCCCACTATTGCTGAGGATAGTAAAAGCATGATGTCCACCCCAGCCTCGGCACACTGGTCTTTGCCCAAGGAATCAAGCATGCTGAGTTCCGAGACTACCTTTGACACATCGACTGGTTTGCGGGTCGCTTTCTGTTCAGGCCCTGGCTTCGGTACCGAGAGAGCCAGGTGTTGGTGTGATATCTGTTTTGACTTGTGCTGACGCCCGATTGGTCATGCCTTGGGAGAGTTTGTGGGTTACGAACAAACTCGTCATTGCCCCAAGCAGCAGCATTATGTCCATACCGACTATTGCCCAGAAACCCTGTGACAGACTTGTAAGCAGATGGTCACCAGTGGTCAGCCAGTTGAGAATAACAGCAAGCAGGCTCAGGCAGACGATGCCCCTGCATTGTTCGATCCATGCCAATAGATTCGTTTTGTTACGCAAGCCGGCATGGATGGCGGTGCCAGCCCAGACAATAAAGAAAATCCATACCTCAAGTTCGGCCCTTCCAATGTGCATCAGGCCTGCCCCCGCCGGTAGCAGTCGATTCGCAACGAAGAAGGCCAGGGTGGCAATAATCACTCCGGTAATTGATGCCACGGCAAGACCTTCAACGATTCTGGAGCTGATTTTGCCCTCCAACTCGTGTTGTTTGCGGCGGGTCTCAATCCAAATCACAAAGCCTGAACCAATCAGAATGCAGCCGAACAGTCCCAGAACAAAGTAAATCCAGCGCAAGGTCCAGTGGTCAAACTGAATAAAGTGAAAGCCTGCGATCCAGCGCTGGGCAGTCATCACCGGCCCGGATTTATGTATGGAATAGATATTGCCGCTGTCGCCGTCAAAGGCTATCAGGTCTAGGTTTAAGGGTACGGCATCCTCGCGGTTACGCCGCATTTCCACGGTGGCATTGGCATCGTTCGGATTCCAGATGCGAGTAAAATAAACCTTGCTCCCTCCCCACTTGGCCTCGGCTCGCTGTCGCAGACTGTCCAGCGAAACCAGTTCCCCTCCAGCTTCTCCCGCTGGCACCTGAATATAGTTGCCGAAGGCTTCTGAGGAGAATTCTGTTGCATCACCTCTATAGGTTCTGTCCATTACACCCGGCAGGTAAATGCTTATAAAGATAATCAGACCGGAAAGTGTGATCAAAAAATGGAATGGTAGACCCAGTACTCCGGTAAGGTTGTGCAAGTCAAGACTGCTACGGCTCAACTTGTTGCGAGAGCGGAAGGTGAAAAAATCAAGAAATATCTTTTTGTGGATAATGACACCGGAAACCAGCAGCACCAGCATGGCCATTGCCGCCAGGCCCACAATCCAGTAACCCAGCATATTCCATCTCAGCATCAGGCTGTAGTGGAATGGGAAAATGAACCCAGTGGCCCCCAGAGTATCTCTGCCTTCCACCACCTTGAGGGTGTCGGGATCAAGATGAATGCGATGAAACTCTTCCTCATCCTGATAGTAAACCCGGACAATGGGCTCACGAGCTGATGGCATAGTGAATTGCCATCGACTGGTTTCGACTGGAACAATCGCTGCGACCGATTCTGATATCGCATCCATTGAAATGTCATGGCTCGGTAAAACATGGCGAGTTTCCGGCATCATCCAGCGATCGATTTCTCGATCAAATACGCTGAGCGTCCCCATCCAGAAAACTGCAAACAGAATGGAGCCAAGCAACAGACCGCTCCAGGTATGGAGCCATGTCAGCGAGGTGCGTAAGGAGTGCAGCATCAGACCACCCCATCCATAGCAAGGAATCGGCTGAGTCCATAACAGAGCAATCCACCACCTGGAATTACAATCCAGAGCCTGAGCAGACTGCGATCAGCGAATGCCCAAAGTATGACGAAGGTATAGAGCAGAAAAGCGATCATGGCACTAAGAGCGGCTGCTTCACTGCGGGCTAAGGTGCTGGTCAGCAACAGATCAGCAAGCCCCGATACCTCGACGGTAAAAAAATAACCAAGGATAATGGCAAGTAGCAGTCTTTGTGCATATTCCACTGGTGCTATAGCAGTGGAGATCGCAGCGCGGCCTTTGGGTTTTTTTGCTGGTTTTGACAATGTCATGGCTACGCTTTGCCACAAGCGGGTTAATGAGAAGTCGAAATACTGACCGGGATAGGTTTGGAAATAAAAATATTTTATTGCAAATAATTCTCATTTGCAAAACTTTTCTCCATCAGTGCACATATTTTGGCTATTTCGCTCCTGTTACATTTTCTCGTGCATCTGAACAGCAATTCCTCCTTGAGAATCAACATTTTTAACAATTGGTGGAATCAACATTCAGGTTGCATACAGATATTTCTAACTCATCAAATCACTACAACAGCACTATTCTGACTTTTACTGCTGCGTAGTGACCGGTGTGATTTCAACGATTGATTGTGTTTATGTGACAGAAATATGCGGCTAATATGGAATTGTACTCCATATTTACAGGAAATATTCATGGGCTTGCTGTACAGGCGAACACTAGAAGATGTAGTCAAGCTGACCAGTAACAGCTTTCTCCTCTTATCGCTAACCGACCCATGGCAAGTGGGTAAATCCACCTTGCTTGAGTTGTGTGCCGGTACCGGGAGAAAGCACTTCAGACTTGACGATTTTGATGTGCGTACGCTTGCTCGTAATGACCCTGATCTGTTTATCCACACCTACTCCCGCCAATCATGATTGACGAAGTCCAGTATGCTCCTGAATTGTTCAGCTATCTGAAAATTGTGGCGAATCGCGAGAAAATAAATGGTCTGTTTTGGCCTACTGGATCGCAAAAATTTCACCTGATGCAAGGCATCACTGAAAGCTTCGCTTGACGTGTGGCTATCCTTGACCTTCTTGGCCTTTCGCAATGCGAGATTGAAAGGCGAGGCAAAATCATGCCATTTATACCTACACCACAATGGATTGGTGAGGTGAAGGTCAGTAAGGGACCAAACCCTTGATGGATGTTTACAGTCAAATCTGGCGCAGAGCGTTTTCTTAGGTGAACGGATACTGGCGACTCCGTTCGCGATGCATTCTACCGACCATATCTGCAGACATATATTCAGCGCAATATAAAAGACATCTTGTCGATTTCAGATTACACGCTGTTTTATCGGTTTCTGTGTGCCACAGCAGCTAGAACCGGTCAGCTGCTCAATTACGAAAAACTGGCTGGAGATATTGGCATTACTAATAAAACGGCAAAATCATGGCTTTCTGTTCTCGAGCCGTCTGGGTTGATCTATCTGTTAAAGCCATATTTTATTTCTCCCGGGATATGGATCAGAAAGAAGTTGACCTTGTTATTGAGACGGGTGACACCCTGCATCCTGTCGAGTTCAAGAAAACTGCCATACCCTCAAAAGTGGCAACCAGACATTTTCAATTACTGGAGAAACTTGGCAAAAGTGTCGGCCATGGTGCAGTTTTTGCTTTGTTAATGAAGATATCCCACTATCAGCAGAGGTCACCGCTGTGCTCATTGCCTATTTATAGCTATATTTGGCTGTATTGTTGAGAAATTTACAGCCATCTGGACTCGGGAATTACTCCCAAAGTACAGAAATCGGTGCTGCGCCAAACCGTTCACCGAATGGGACGAAGTCTGCGCTGTCGTAAAGTACGACTCCATACGCGAAACGATCACCACATGCCGCGGCCAATGTTTTCAGTCCACTGAAATCGCTGGCTCGCACGGTGGCACTAGCCTTGACCTCAATTCCCGCAACCATACCGTCATTACGCTCCAGCACTATGTCCACCTCGCGCTTTTGCTGTTCGCGAAAATGGTAGGGATTTAGGTGCATTTCCGACACTGAAATCAATTTGAGAATTTCTGATAGAACAAAGTTTTCTAGCAGACTGCCGAATTGTGTGCGGTCCTTTTGGACCTTGTCGAATAATATACCTTTTGTGGCGGCCAGTAAGCCGCTGTCAATGAAATGCAGCTTAGGTGTCTTGACAATTCGTTTGATCCTGTTTGTATGCCATGGGGACAGCATAGACACAATGAACAGCTGCTCCAGCAAGTTGAGGTAGCGCTGCCCCGTCTTGTGGCTGGCACCTATAGCAGCACCTAATTGAGAATAATTGATCAACTTGCCGGAGTACTCTGCAAGCAGAGACATAAATTTCGGCAAATCATTCATCTTTCCAACTTGAGCCATGTCTCTTAAATCTCTTGAGATAACAGACTCAAGCCAGGCACGCCCCCAAGTCTGACGTCGTGTTTCGCTGTTTCGAGATATTGCCTCAGGGAATCCACCCAGCAGGACCGCCCGGATGAGCTCATCAGCAATGATTGCATCACCGACGCTACCAAGTTTTCCGATGAACAACCGGTTAAGGAATGTTGGTTTTGTTCCCAAGATTTCCGCTTGCGCCAGCGGCAGAAGACGAAGGGTTTCGATCCTACCAGCTAGGCTATCGGCAACCTGTGGGAAGGTCATGACATTCGCAGAACCTGTCAGCAGGAAGCGGCCTGGTCCGTAGTTTTCGTCCACTGAACGTTTGATTGCCAGCAGCAGCTCAGGAGCACGCTGCACTTCATCAATGGTAGCCACACCCAGACTTCGAATGAAGCCAGTGGGATCGGCAAGCGCACCTTCAAGAGCAGCCGGGTCATCCAGTGTAACATAGGTTCTGTTCGTCTTTTCGATCTGGTTGACAAGCGTGGTTTTGCCAGACCGCCGTGGCCCCACGATTAACACAACCGGTGTGTCCAGCAAAGCTTCCTTTGCAAGATTTTCAAGCAGACGCTTATACATGAAAATTGATTTCCGAGTCTCATAAATTGGAAGTTGGGGAGATGGTAACTGGAAGTTAAGGAAATGGCAAATGGAATTCAAAGGTATGGTAATTGGAATTCTTAAGCATGGTAATTAGAACTATTTGATATGGTAAATGGAATATATAATCGTGTTGGCATGGCAAGTTAGCTCAACTAGCCTAATTCCTTTCCCTGATTAAAGGTTCTGGAAAGTTTAAGACTAATGTTGCAACTATGCTGTAATGGACGGGCAATACTCCTCTCAAAACGAATTATGAGAGATTAAGAGCCACTTCGTGCTGATATCCGCTACGGGATTGAACCTTCATTTCTGTGGGAGCGGGAAGGTCTGAGACGCAGCAATTCCTGCTAAAGGATCATCAGTGGGTTTGTGTCGATGATTTGAAGACAATCTCAGCCAGAATGATGGCTGCCCTGATTTTTCGTGGTTTTACTCACCAGAATGCGTTTTGATCAGCTGATTTTCCACTTAATATGACATGCAGTCACAAGCCTCCCCCCTCTATCTGACGGAAGTTTCACTTCCAGCTTTTTGCTGACGGATCTGAACATCACATCATCAGCCATGACGGGTCATCATGAACTGTTTATCATAGTACTTGTGCTTCAATGCCGTAGGCGATACTGCCGTACAGTGTTTCCCAATCTGGCAGCAGCCACTCATCAAACCGGGTCCTGACCTTGTGCCAAAAATAACGCAACCGTTCCGCCTTTTGCTGCGCCTTTTGAAATATTAGAGAGCACAGGCCCTGAACCTGATCAATCAGGAAGGCCAGCATCATCAGATTGGAGAACACTAATGTCAGGAAATGCTTGCCGTGACCAAAATTGTGCTCAAAATGATAGCCTTAGTTCTTTAGCGCGTACGACCCGCCCGCATGATCTTTTCCACATTCCGTACAGTGATTTTGGGGTCGGTGACCCAGTAGAAGCACTGCCGTTTCCCCTTGGGATCGGTTTCCCAGCATTCGAGAAAGTTTATCATCAAATCGGGGTGTGACTTGTTCAATGGCACCTGAATCAGATAGCGGTGTTGGCACTGCATGTCATTGTGGTCGACCGTCTCCAGCATTATCATCCTAGATGAGGGCTCCACATACTCGAACAAAAACTTATGATCGTTGGGCTTGGCACCCAGTATGTAGCGCATATCCTGCTCTTGCAGCTACTTGATGTGCGGCCCATTCGAGGCCAGTCCGTCCTCCAGCACGATCAGCTTCGGGTGCTCACGCCGTATTTAAGGCAGCACCCGATTTCCCGCATAGCATTCGCAGTCATTCTTTTTCGAACCGTCCTCCTTCATGATCTGTTCGGGCGGTAAGCGAATGACGTGTTTGATCCATGGGCGTACCAGCACCTCGCCCAGCATCATATGATAGCAGGAGACGCTGCTATCGCGGTGATGCTTCTTGCAGCATTGATCGCGGTGCTGTGGTGCTCCGCTGCAGGGCCGTGAAGACCTTCTTGAACGCGCCGCGAAGCAGAAACAGATCCACTTTGTCCAATCGCTCCAGCATCACCGTATCGCAGGGAGTAGCCCAAATTCCGAACAGTTTCTTCAGGTTGTGTTTAACCATTGAGTCGATGCGTGAAGCGCGATCGAATGACAGCAGGGAGGAGTATTTCAGTGAAAAATAGCCAATCCAGACATTAGAACATCCGTTTGAATGTACGTGCTACTGACACTGATGCCAATGTGTTTATCGGGTGGCTGGTGACCGCAGTCAACCAGGCTGACGCAGATTAAAATCCGGCACTGCTCGCGGTCCAGGATTCATGCTGTTGCCAATGCGGAGAAACCGCATCGGCTCAGCCGGGCAGGCCCATGTTGAAGATGTCGTCCAGCGTGTCTGCAACCAGCAGTGCATCCTGCCACTGGTCTAGCTGAGCCACAGTGGCAACGCGAACGGCGTCAATCTGCTGTTCGGGGAGCTCGCCAAATTTAAGGCGTGCCTGACGCAAAAATGTATCCGCTTTACCTTGCGCTAAACCTTGCTCTATACCTTGCTCTATACCTTGC
>JAPORB010000201.1 GCA_026710425.1 Gammaproteobacteria bacterium | reverse complement strand
ATGCCGTTCGGGCTGCCACTGTGGCTCAGCTGGACCAGTGGCAGGATGCACTGCTAGTTGCAGACACGCTGGATGACATCTTCAATACGGGCCTGCCCAGCTGAGTCGATGCGGTTTCTCCACATAAGCAACAGCATGAATCCTGAGCCGCGAGCAGTGCCGGATTTTAATCTGCGTCAACCTGATTGACTGCGGTCACCAGCCACCCGATAAACACATTGGCATCAGTGTTAGTAGCAGAAACATTCAATCAGACACCAGAACATCTGACAATGCCCACTGACGGTCCTTCACCGGGCCAGAGATTTTCTGGAAACTGTTTCTCACACTCCGCATCTGCCCTGGTGTGCTAAGATTGGGCCTTAAATTTGCTTTCCCATGAATACACTCCGGTTATTGGGAATTCAAGATGTCCTTTTCGTTCAAATAAGCGCATAGTTTACGAAAGGTTTTCATTAATTCAGCCGTTGACTCTTGATTTTACTAGCCCAAGCGAGCTGGCGGGAATTGCTGAACTATCTTTAATGCCCCCAGCATTTTCTCAGCCAGCGTCCGCTTAACCAAGAGAAAATTGATAGAAAGCCATGAAGGCCAAATTGGTCGATGAAGTCTCCCTGCTCTTTTTTGCCAAGTACCTCAGCGATAAAGATCTTCAGCTCCCGTTTCCCAAATGGTTCCGGTTGTGTGAAGGCGTTAATCTCAACCAGCCGATCAGGGGAGGCCTGCCAGAATTCTTCACCATTAATGCTACGGGGGTATCTGTAAAACGTTTTCCAAAATTTAGACCCTTTGGATTCTCGATCGTCTCCTTCAAGGTAAGTCAGACCTTCAGTCACAAACGTTTCAACGCTTCTAACGTGATTTTTAAGGACCTTGTTGCTTTTATCGGCCCTTACATAGAGCACTCACGATTGCTAAAGTACTTTTGAATCATGTTCTGGCCTTACCCCCATAAACCCTTTTGGAAGCTAGTGTTTAAGCAATCTAAAATGACGGATAAACATGCTTCGGTTTGACTCGTTGACTTGGTAATCAGGCCATTTGAATAATTCCATCTATGCGACAAAAAAATCAATTTACTTAGAACTAGGGTGATTCCAAGCCCGGTAGCCCAGTGAATAAAGTCGCTAGCCATACCACCAAAAGCCATTTCCCTGATGTATTACTGCGATTCTAAGGGGTCTAGAGGCATAGCCGCCCTCTTGCATTACTACACTCACCACATAAGACAACCTGACGATGGTGCGGTTGGCACTATCTGTCTAACCAGAAAATCCCTTATGACATCAAACCAGCCATTTCTTATTGGTTATAGTGATCCAAGCTTATGCAGTAACTACGATATATCTCAACGACCATTCCCTTAATACATCCGGGCAAAGCATATGTTAGCAGATCGGATTAAATTTCCTGTCCGCCTCTGAAACTTCAGTTCACCACTCATCTTTGCGGCAATTCTCACTGAGTAATATCAATGCCAGCCACGCTTGCACCTGGCCTACGCGGATCAGCTGCACCAGTCAAAATACCATCAATAATCATAATCGATTGAGTGCTGCCCATAGTTTGTTGTAACTGGATATCATGCCCCATGTCCTCCAGTAATCCCTGACTGTCGATACTGATTCCCTTTTCCATGCCAAGCTTTGGAGAAATCCAGCCTTGGTAAATCCTCGGTGCATGGGTTGCCTCAGCAATATTCATTCCATAGTCAATGACATTCACAATCAACTGCAGGATCGAAGTATGTATCCGGCTACCGCCGGGGGTACCCGTTACCATAAACAACTCTCCCTCTTCATCAAACACCATTGTGGGGGTCATGGTGGATACTACCCGTTTACCTGGTGCCATGAAATTCGGGTGGTCTGGTTGATTGTGGTAAAAGTTACGGATCTGGTTGTCCAGTAAAATGCCAGTTCCTTCGACCACATATCCGGAACCAAAAGAAAAGCCAAGCGTATAGGTTGTGGAGACTGCATTACCCTCCCCGTCCACAATTGAGTAATGGGTGGTATCTCGACTCTGAAAAGGCATTGGATCAATTGCAGAAATGCTGGAAGTTGGCGTTGCTTGCTTCAAATCAATTCCCTCGGCGAGTTGCCTGGCCAACGCTCGGCTAAGCAAACCGCCCATGGGCAGCTCGGTAAAGTCCGGGTCGCCAATACCAAAACGACGGTTGGCATTGGCGCGCTTCATTACCTCTGCCAGCAGATGCAGACTTGTAGCACTTCCTTGCGGATAGCTAGACAGTTTGAACTCACTGAGGACATTGAGCATTTGCAATAGGGCTGGGCCACCGACACTGGTTGGCGGCATGGTCACCACCTCAAAGCCTCGATAATTTGTGCTGATCACTGGCCTTTCCCGTACCTGATAATTATCGAAATCCTCCTGACTGAAATATCCGCCAGCCTGCTGAACACCATTAATCAGACGTTGAGCAAGTTCACCTTGATAGAACGCCGCAGCCCCATGATTGCGGATCTGTTGCAGAGACCAGGCAAGATCCGGTTGTTTGAACAGAGCACCAGACTCGAAAGCGTCTGTGCCATCCTGTGCATAGACTGCCATGCTGCTTGGATAGACTCGCATTACTGACATGGCTTCACTCAGGGCATAGGCCAGATCCTCTGTGACCACAATACCCTCTGTGGCCAGTTCATGGGCTGGTGCCAGCAATTCAGGCCAGGGCATTGAACCATACCTCTGCCAGGCGGCTTCAAGACCTGCTACCGTGCCGGGTATGGCTGCGGCTTTCGGACCAAAAGTCATGTCCTGATAGCTGATCACGCCATTTGCGTCGAGATAGTCCTCCAGACGTGCTTGCATTGGTGCTGCAGATCTGAAATCCAGAGCCACGGTATCCCCGGTCTCGCCTCTGTGAATTAACATAAATCCACTACCACCAATATTGCCGGCCCGTGGCAAGGTCACAGCCAAGGCGAAGCCTACGGCTACAGCCGCATCAACTGCATTGCCACCCTGTTCAAGAATTTGTGCGCCGATGGAACTAGCCAGTTCGTTTTGGCTCACCACCATGGCACTCCGGGCCGTCACCGGGTGATGAATACTGTCATAGCGGATAATGCTGGCGGTCTGTGCAAAGATGCCCGTGGCCTGAAAAAGCGAAAGGCACAGGACTAGCCAGTAGCGAGGGAGTTGACTTTTGCCAGGAATTTGGCGGTATTTATTGATCATGATGTTCCTCTGATTTATTCCAACCGAAGCCAACTTTCTGCTCACTTTCTCGTGATTAGTGTCAGCCTTACAGAATGCTGATTGCTATATTTTTTTGTTTGAAGCCTGGTTAATCGTGGAATGTAAAGCAAGACGGGAAGCTAGCCGATGGAGAACGCACTGGCATCGCATAGGAAGTTCGAAAATAAGGGGTATCATCCAAATATGTAACCTACCGGATTCAGTCGCAGAGAGTGTTGCATCGCAATGAGGACTGTGAGGCTATATTTTGTTTGGATTATAACACAACCACACCATAAGAGACGCTCATTAACCCCACGCCTTTCGAGTTTGACCTGGACTGAATTAATTCGGTACTTCGGTTTTGCGGTAGTAGCAAAACAGTTATTATTTATCAGGGTATCAGAATAGACCCAGTCCCAGTTTTTATATGAGTTTTTAGTTTCGTATACTAGATTGGCGAGGTTGCGATGCTTTGTGCACAAACTGTTAATGAGAGTTATGAAGACAGCATTCACATGGATGTCAATGACAAAGCACCTTTGAATAGAGGTCTTAAATCAATAAGGGTCAAAAGTTTTCTGTCACATCGAGCTGTATTTAAGATTTATTGTGGGACAGACTGCTTTTATCTTTACCCCCACCAGTCCTGATTTTTACGTTTGTACGACAGATTAGGGCTGGCCATTCAATAAGTTGGCAAGTCAGATAATGAGCAATTTCCAAATCAGGACAGTCTGTTGATTGGCCAGGAATCTGACTGAACTTCTCCATTGAACAACCGATTACACTTTAGTCCAAAATTACAAAGTTCGGGTGCTGCAATAGTTGGGCTTTTACCTTATACTAAGAAATAGTTCTGCAAAATCATATGCCCGACTCATTGTTTT
>JAPORB010000001.1 GCA_026710425.1 Gammaproteobacteria bacterium | reverse complement strand
TCCGAGTCCACAGTAAGGCTTTGCTAGTATGCCCAACACTCCAGCCAGCCATCAAATAAAAGCCCCAGAAATCTTGCAACTGCAAAGAGAGATTATTATGCGCATCCGCAATTACAGTCCCGATAAAGATTATGACGCTGTCCGCCGCTTGTGGTAGGAAATTGCCTGAATTGACCGCGCCGACAAGAGTGATGCCAAAGGCCTGAAGAAATTTCTTGAGACCAGTATTGTTCTGGTTGCAGAACTCAATGGTGAGGCCGAATCCCTGGTGGCCACAAGTCCAGGAACTGTTCGGCACCTTTGGCAAGATCTGACTTTGGCTGTGATTTCTGCGGTTACCACCAGCCTGATTGCCCGCAAACAAGGACTAGACAGCAGCAATTCCCGCTATCTAGCATGGGCCAGTAAAATCAGGGGTCCCTGGCTGATTTAATTAGAACCTTTCGTAAACTTTTCGCTTAGTTGGACGAAACGAAAACCATGAATTCCCAATAATCGGAGTGTATTCATGGGCCAAGCAAAGTTAAGGCACAATCTTATGGCTTGCTCAAAAATAATTCGGCATTCTCTGTTCAGGCACCGACGGTGTTCTGCCATATTTGATGGTTGCGGAGCAATCAAATAGTTCCAGCTTGGGATATCGGGATCTTTTGGTAATATTGAGCTGATCCATTTCGCACTGTCACAGATGCGGGATGAGCCGCGCCCGCATACCAGGAAATCTTGAGCAACAAAGGCTTGAGCATACATTGGCACCTTGGTTGCGCTTAAAATTTGAGAGAATTTCGTAACCTGGAGAATGGTCAGCACCATCAGACTGGTCATCAACCACTATGAGTGGGTGCTCAGAACCGACTTTTGAATGTGCCTGATAACCTTACAATGCGAATGGGGTGCGAC
This sequence comes from Gammaproteobacteria bacterium, assembly GCA_026710425.1. GTDB lineage: Bacteria > Pseudomonadota > Gammaproteobacteria > Pseudomonadales > Pseudohongiellaceae > UBA9145. Next base: position 3,263 of record JAPORB010000001.1, on the reverse strand, counting down.
GCTTTACCCTGCATACCAACGCATTTAGCAAAAAGATTGAAAAGCACACTGCTATGGTTGCTTTGTTTGCGCTGCATTACAATTTCTGCCGCATTTGCACTGGTCGCTGCAAGTAACACCTGCTATGGAAGCTGGCTTGGACATGGAATAGCGAGATTGCGAGTGGATTGTTGGCCTGATTAATCTGTTTGCACCAAAGCCATAAAAGCAAGGTTCGAAGCTGGGTACAAAATATGGCAAGCGTGAAAAGCCAAACTGCTATACTAACTGAATTTTTATCTGATTGATTTTCAAACAGATTTTGCACTGAATGTTGAACTTCCGTTAGGGGCAGTCACTTGCATGGCAAAACCGGAAGGGGATCCAAATAAATTGCCTGCTGTCTAAGCTTGGTTCTATGCCGGGATATGTCCTTTGTCCTCAATTTCAGTCTGCTTGACCCCTTGGCACGAAAGTAACAACTTGCGGACATCGTCAAAGCGTTGCAGGGTCTGTAAATCCTGTAGTGGCCATAGCAAAGTAGTCCCAACGATGGCAATCGAGGCAATGAAAAAGCCAGGCAGGATTTCATATAACTCAAAAATACCGCCACTGGCATTGGACCACAACACAACAGTAAGAGCACCAGTCAACATGCCGACCAGTGCAGAGCGTGCGGTCATCCTGCGCCAGAACAATGAAAACACTATAACAGGACCAAAGGCAGCACCAAAACCTGCCCAGGCATAGCTGACCAGATCAAGCACCCTGTTGTTGCGGTCGCTGGCAATCCACAAGGCCAACAGTGCAATCACGATCACTGCGCCACGGCAAACAGCAAGAAGCTCCTTTTGTGAAGCCCGAGGCCTTACGAATACCCGATAAACATCCTCACTGATTACACTGGAACAAACCAGGAGTTGGGAATCAATGGTGGACATGATGGCCGAGAGAATGGCAGCAGTAATTATGCCTGCGACCCATGGATTGAACAGACTCTGGCTGAGAGCAATAAATACCGTTTCCGGATTGCCCAAGGGGACCTCGGCAAAATAAACTATGCCCGCCAGTCCGGTTGAGACCGACCCGGTCAGGACCACTAGCATCCAACTCATGGCCATGCGCCTTGCATTCTTCAGTTGCCCAGGATCTTGCACTGCCATGAAGCGTGCCAGAATATGAGGCTGACCGAGATAACCCAGTCCCCAGGAAATCAGGGATAACCAGCCGATAATGCTAAGGTTGGCAAACAAGACGGCACTGTTGGGATTAATGACCTGCATCTGGGACCAGATCGTACCCACTCCACCCCCGCTGTAAATTACTGTCATTGGGGCAATCAGCAGAGCCGCCAGCATCAGCAGAGCCTGGATCGCATCGGTCCACGCCACAGCCAGAAATCCACCAATAAATGTGTAAGTCACTATGATAAATGCACCAATCAGCAATGCCATGCGGTAGTCCAGCCCAAAGCTGCTTTCAAACAAAATGGCCCCGCCCACCAGACCCGATGCCGTATAGAAGGTGAAGAACAGCAAAATGACAGCTGCCGACAACGTTCGCAGCAGGCGCGAGTTGTCAGCAAACCGGTTTTCAAAATAATCCGGCAGGGTCAGTGAATTATTTGCATGCTGACTGAACACCCGGAGCGGCCTGGCTACAAACAGCCAACTGCAGTAGGCTCCGACTGTCAAACCGATGCCTATCCAGATTTCCCCAAGCCCAGACAGGTAGATAGCACCTGGCAATCCCAGTAACAACCAGCCACTCATATCGGAGGCCCCGACGCTGAGGGCAGTCACCGCAGGCCCCAGTTTGCGTCCGCCTAGAATGTAATCGCTCAAATCATGGGTTCGACGGTAGGCCATGAACCCAAGTAACAAAATAAGCAGCAGATAGGCGACAAAGGTGATGAGTAGTGGAACTTGAAGATTCATTAATGCCGATTTCCGAGTTTTCTCTGAATGCGGTTAATTCTACTTTATTTGCGTTGATGATGCTCTTCAACTTAGGTCTGCCCCAATCAGAACATCCTCTTGCTGGTATGCTCAGATACCGACAGAAATTGCCGAATAGATTGTAGCTGGTGCCGGGCATATATTGCTGAGTGTCTTTGCCTTTCCAGTCTTGATAATCAAAATCGAAACCCTCATCGCTATTAATTCATAAGAAGTTTATATAAATCATTTACTTTTATATGCAAATATTTACCTACCCTCTCATAGCATTATCGGGCAAGGTTTTGTGCCAGCTGGCACTGTTAAGCGAGACTCGGCTTTACAGGGTTGGCAGCCCGGTACATTCAAAGCTAGCTACCCGCGACTACCAGATAGGGTTGGCCACCCCAACAGTAGTTCCGGCGGTTCCACCTGATTAGCAACAACTCATGTTTCGTCATACTCACACCTCAGACGACTATCCTTAATCTGGCCCTCCGTATGATTGAACTGATCCCGCGCCGAATGTCGGCAGAAATCCAGGGTCTGCGAAGTTATCCGATCTTACTGGCTCTTACCGGCCGAAACTTTTGTCTATATCTCAAAGGCTAAAGGCATCTGCTACCGTGCATGCAACTGATACTCGTTGCGCTTTACGCGGTTTCTCGTACGAGTCCGACAGCTCATACTCTTTTTTACCTCTCTGTTCGTGGTATCATCTGATTATGAACTCTAAATCATTCCCAAAACTGTTGTCGGCTGCCCCGATTCCTCTCAAAATCTGGTTGGGAGATACTGGCCGAGAAGAAGTCTGCCTTGAAGCTTTCTTTCGGAGACATCATCATGAATACGGGGTTTTCAGAAAGTCTTAAACATTCTGATGTATGGTCGTGTTGGCGGCGGCATCATGATTTTTCAAGGTACACCGGGTGCTGACAAAACTACCTTCAAAAACGAATGAATGGAAGTTTTATGTCTGCATTCGACACCTGATGAACCTTGGGTAGCGATCGCCCTCAAACCAGGCGATCTCTATTCAGCCATCTCTGTCGTCAAAGCCATGATGGAGACAACAAAGCTGGAACTTGACCGCCTAAACAATGATTTTCCTGGTTATAAACCCACCAAGATGAAGAAATTGAAGTTGGCTGGTAAAAAATACTCAGTTGGCTGAAAAAGCTTGATGTGAATGTGAATTTAGGAGTGTTAGGGGTTTCCAAGCCAGGGGAGTCGCTAAGTGCTCAACAAGTGCTGTCTGCCGATATGATTTTTAAGTATGCAGCCATTTATTTCCCCCGTTTTTGTTCGAAGTGCAACACCCCTAAGGTCTTGATAAGTTTGTTCTTT
>JAPORB010000079.1 GCA_026710425.1 Gammaproteobacteria bacterium | reverse complement strand
ACGGAGTAAACGATGATGAGTTATTACATGAAATACAAAGATAAACATTTGCCTGATCTACCTTCGGCGGTGCTTAACATTGCTTGTAACGATCTGCTGATTTGCACATTTGACGAGCGTTACGGTGTGAACTCTAGTGTTTGGCACTTGCCTAAAGATTACGGGACTTGTGAAGTATGCGCCGCAGGCGCAGTGATGGCCAAGACTTTTGGCATCAGTTCCAGTGAGTTTATAACGAATAGCCTTGAGCACTTTTTTTCTGTTGATACTATGCAAAAACTGGTTGCGATAAATGATTTCCGAGAGGGTGATTTTCTTAACGGGTTTAAGAATTTTAGCAGGCTTAATACTGACAGAATAGAATCGGCAATCAAAGAATTGTCCAGGTATTACAATGATCTTGGTTTGAAAGAACTGAGTGATTTTTATTATAAAGAGCAGGCAAAGAAGTTCGCCACGGAGATGATGAAAGTTTGTGGCCTGATGGCTGGGATGGGATTATAGAGCAATCATGCGAAACCCTGGCGGTTGCTGGGGTCTGCGTGTAACGCACGCACTGATGAGCAATGCCGAGTCGTTATCGGCGGATAAAAGGGAAAAAAGATGAGTAATGTTGATATGAGAAACAATGAGCTCCGTATCAATCGAATTGATTATAACAAGTTTTCGGTTGAATGGACGGCTGACAATCCTTTGAAACACTGGTTGAGGGAGCATGTGTGGGGCAAGGTGCCTCACAAGATATTTAGAGAGCGTGGCAGTCTACCAGGGGATATATTTCCCTGCGTCATTGGTAGTCGTTATGTGCCTGGCATTAAGGATTTAGCTGAGGGCAGGTTGATGGTTACGGAGATTGAGACTGCGGGACTTGACTTGGTTGAAGTGAAGGTGTGATATGAAGATTTATCACAAGCCTCAATACAAGTTCAATTTGGATGAGCTGCGTGTCATTGGTCGATACCATGATTCGGAGTTTTACTACTACGGCGTTCAGGAGCCAGGATCAAGGCTGGTGATAGTGAGGGAGATTTACGGCGGCGTTGACCAGGGGGCTATTGGATCTTATCTTTTCAACCAGCCAGGTTCTCAGGTTGACTTCGGCGACGGCATTTTCAAGTTTGCTGGTAGTTCGTCACGCTACTATGCTTTCAATTTTCCAGCGAGTGAAGTGAAGGTTCTGGGGGATTGTGATACGGCTGAAGATGCGTTGATGCTGATTGTTAGCCGTCACCAAGAAGAGCGGATTGCTGTTTCATAGCTGTTCTTGGAAGGACGAAAAAGCCCGCTCAGGCGGGTTTTTTTGTGCCTGCTTATTTCAGTTCACCGATGCATGGATTCGGGTGAAAATTATCAGTAATCTTGCTGAAATGCACTGAATTTTAATTAAAATGCACTGATTTCATGGATGTTAATTCAGTATTTTGCTGATAATGAGTAAGCAGTGGCGTTAAATTATTGATTTAATTGATAATTACTGTTAAATGTTATAGATAAAAAAAAGTTATCAGTTATCCTTATGATATTGTTGGAAATTTTGATTCCAGTGCACGAAAATTTGTTATAGTGCACCGAAAGTTATCAGTTATGTATATGATATTGTTCAGTATTTTCAAAAAATGCAGAAATTATCATTTTCATATAGACACCCCCCAATCAACGTATAAAGTGCGTGTCAACATATATATTTTTTATGTATTTTTATATCTCTTGACATATATATATAAATATCTATTAACTAATAATTATATATATAGAGAGAACCTAAAGACTAAATAAGTTTACTAATTCAAAAAATAAGTTATCAGTTAACCTATTGTAAGCATTGGCGTTTTCAGATATTAATTTTTTGTCAACGCCACCCTTCCCGATTTGTAACATCCGATTACCACAGTTACTGAGCGATGCATTTTTTCCTGCTGATTATACCGATTTGTCAACCTATTTATTTATTACATGGCTGTGTCAAGATTTTTATTTATTATCCTGTCAACCATTTTATTTATTAGCGTCAAGATATTTATTTATTAGTGTCAACAATTTTATTTATTGGGTTGACATTAAATTATTATTAAATTAATTAATTAATTCCTCTAATAAATAAAAAGCTTGACACAATATTGTTTTTGATTTAATTTGAGGTTGCTGGCGGATGACCAGTGACAATTTAATTCACTATCAAATTAAACGGAGAAATGAGATGAGAGTACTACCAGACAAGCCTTCGGCTTTGCTCAGGCTGGCATTAGATGATATGAAAAAATGCCTGGGTGATGCAGACTATTACTTGGATGCCATGCGTTGGCATGAACCAAACGAGCAAAAAGATGTGTGCCAAGTATGTGCGGCCGGAGCCGTCATAGCGCAAACATTGAAGTTTGATGTGTCGGTAAACTGCGATTTTCTTTCAGACACAATGTTTGACATGAATACAAAAGGAAAACTGTATTTGATAAATGAGATGCGTGTTGGGTATTTTTATTCAGCAATGACTAAATATCGATGGTTAACAGTCCATGAGAATGGGGTGCCTGACTATGATTTTAAGGCAGTGCAAAAAGTTTACAAAGAAGAGGGCATTGGTGACCTGTGCGGGTTCAAGGGCGATGCAGCAGCTCTGCGCTTCATTGCTGGCATGAACAAGGTGCAGGAAAAGCTGGTTGAGCTTGGTTACTAATACGGAGAATACTATGAATGATTTTAATGATTTTAGCGACAAAAACGAAGCTCACCGGAAGCTGGTAAGGATTGTGGAGTTTTACGATGCCTATCAGCAGCTTGATGACACGCAAAATTGTGTTGACGGCTATGTTGAGATTGATGGGGATAAATTTTATACACAAGAGGATGTGATGGACTTAATGCAGGATATGCCCCTCAGTGTTGAGATGAGGAGCGTTGACTGGCAGCAGTTTGGCGAACCTAACTATCTCCCAGATGAATACAGAATCGTCTTGACCAGTGGTGGGCCCAACACGCAGGTTTTTGGCACACTAGACTCTGAGTGCGAAGCTGGGACGGCAGAAATCCAGTATTGGCATGCCTCTAAAATGGTCGTTTTGGAAGACCTCAGCAAACATGAACAGGATGCATTGCTGTGGTTTGCACAAGAATTTACCTTGATGTAGGAGCGGATATGAGGCGTGCTAGCGAAAAACAGATACAGTACCTCAACGATTTATGCGTTCAAGACATGAAGAGTGCCAGAAAGATTGGAGCTGTTGATGCACTGAAAAGTCCCAGTAATCTTACTACCAGCGAGGCGGGACATTACATTCGATTGTTAAGGAGATTGAAATGGTGGAGGAATGGAAAAATTTAGATGCTGCCAGAGGCGCAACGAAGCGTGTGCTCGGAGACGGAGTTAGCGAAAAGATAACCGAACTGGCCGAGAGTCTGTCTCCCGCATTTTTGCATGATGTCCTCGAATTGTTGTTGAAAATACTACAAGATGAGGGCGTAGAGTTTGCAAGTATGAGTGAGGAGAGCGCACTGTTGTTGTGCATGGGGCAGTTGCGATCTGAAATATCAAAAATATGCCATGACTACGGCGGCAATGCAAACATAAAACCCAAGCTGGTTTTGGTCAACAGTCCAAGCTCTAATGCTGTTTTTTTGGGGGGCAATCATGGAAAGCACTAGTCCCAAGAGTATTGCAGAGCTAGCCAGAGAAGAGGGTATTTCCAGACAAGCCATGCATCAGCGATTCAAGCGTAGTCAACAGAACGCACCCAGGCAGGCGCACTACGATGAAATGCGCCGCATACGGGAAGATGCAATTGAACTGGCAAAAACAACAAGGATGTCATGGGGGGAGATTGTCAAAAAGCTTGATTACAAGGGCTGCCCCAGAAAGTTACAGAAAGCCATCAGGCAGACGGCCTATCACCGAAAGATCAAGTTAATGCCTCACAGAAGGCGAGACATAAAGAGTAAGCAGGGGGATTTTTCAAAGAAAGAGTAAGCAGAGGCGTTTAGAAAATGTAAAATCCCGCATCCTCAATTGTCCTGCGGGGTATCAAAGTCGAACGATACTTCGCAGGGCCAAATTTAAGCCTTTTTCTTTGCCCGCTCTTTGTTCTTGACGGGACTGCTCCGCTGAGATTTCTCACGAATTGGTCAAAATCCATCTGATGATAAGGTGAATCTCGGAGCAGTTTTTTGTGTTCCGGATGCCTTTCCGCTACGACCAAGTATTGACCTTCGATCATAAGTCCTGAACGGCGGCAAAGATCCGCCCAAAATGTGTTGTCTTCTGGCGGCTTTTTCTGCCATTCGTATGGATTGATTTCCTGTACCGCCTGCTCATAGTCGGTAAATCCTACCTGTAGTGCTTCTGCCAGGCTTTTTTCTGTGCTGGGCGGCATGCGAACCTTTTGTGCCAGCATGGTTGCCAGTGGTCCAAATGGATTATTCTCGTCTTCCCTCACCAGCCCGAGCCGGTATTCTGGGTTTCTTGTGAGAAACGCCATGCCCGCTGAAAGTGCACCTTTAATCTGGGCTTCTCTGGTGGCCATGCCACAACGAATAAACTCTCTCTCTATCTCTCTGGCGTGTTCGGCAATTTGCGGCGTATGGCGAATGATGTGACTTCTGATTGACACACACTTTGATGGCATTGTTGCTATTTTAATTGCTGACTCGACCTCAATCCAATCTTCAACGCCCTGGAGTGCGAGTTTGATGGGCATTATCCTTTGCAAGTTGGCATCACTAAGTACTGGTCGATCAACGGAACTCATAAACAGCGAAAATCTAGGCCTTGTTGCGTTAATTCCACCGTCGGCACGCCCTCGCAGCCGCATTCCTTCGCCGCTGGTGGCGATTCTTAGTAATGCCAGAATACCTGATTGTGAGTCTGCCTTGCCTTGTTCTGGCTCGAACTCGTCAAGCATGGCTGGCAGTGCGCTATCTGTTGACAATGCTGCCAGTCCAGCCTCTGTGGCGTTAGATAGCGTCATGACGGTATCGCCGAATATGGGCTTGAGTATGTCATTGATGACAAAGGTTTTGCCTGTACCAGGGGCTGCCGTGAGCCACACGGCGGGCCTGAATCTTAGCGCACCACCAATCAAAGATGTCACCATCCATCCCAACAATGTTGCGCCGTGGTCTTTGGTTAGCCACCTGTATTTAAGCACTGCTTTGGCGAACTCATTGCAGAATAAAGATGCTTCTTTGTGCTCTTGCATGGAGATTGGCGGGCATGGGAGATAGATTTCATTTTCAATTGGATTGGAAAGATCTCGTTCTTTATTAAAAAATTTGTTGTTGGTGCTGTAGAGTAATTTGTTGCCGCAGTGATATACATACCGATGTTTGCCGTCAGCGTCCGTATAGCACCGTGCGCCTCTTCGCCAGAAGACCATGTTGTTCATGTCCAACTCACCGCCACGCTCTGCTGCACGCACTATAGCGTCCACCCAGGCTCTTTTGTGAGCACCAGTCCACTGGTTGCCACCTGCGATTGTATCCCAGAAGGATGCAGGGGCAATTTGAAGCAGTACTCCCTCTGATACCATGTGACCAGGGTTGTAAGAATGAATTTTGTGAGTTTTTTTGTTTTGTATAGCGATTTTGTCGCCGACCATGCCCAGCACCTTGAAGTACTCAGTGCTAGCCATGCGCTCAGTTGGAACTTTTTCGCCCAGATCAATGGTTTTGGGGTTAATCACCTTGTCATAAGGTTTTGATCCCCCTGATGCGTCTAAAAATTGGACTAGTTTGTCCCACCCGCCAATTGATATGGCATCTGCCACATCATAGCCATCATCACCTGGCGGCATAACAAATTTGACTTCGCACTGGTTATTAAAAAGATGCTTGCCGATTGCTTTGGCAAAGTTGCGGCCAGCTTCGTCAGCATCAGCCCATACAAGCACTTTTTGTCCGTAAAGCGGTGACCAATCGGTTGCTTCCACTCGCTTTGAGGATCCGCCACAAGGTGACACAACCACTGGATTCATGGGTTTGCCGTCTTTTTTCGTGACCCTGCGTGCGATTTCAGCGCACTTCTCGCCCTCCACTACCCAGACTTGCACTCTGCGGTCTGCTTCAACGGCTTTGGCGATCCTATTGACGGCATTTGCGATATTGTAGAGCGGCAATATGTCCAGCTTTTCTGGATCTGGCAACATTGTGTTGGTTGGTCCAGCCATGTACCAGCCTTCGGCCGTTCGTCTTTTTGTGTATTGCAAGAACGATTTATTGCGCTTGCCAGTGGCGTTGTCCCATTCGTACCTGGCCACGCAGAACAATATCTCACCATCTAAATTGGTGTAATCGTATTGTGCGACCAATTTTTTGTTGATGCCGTTTCGCGCCGTGAAGTCTTTGAGAATGTGGTCTGTCGTTTTTGGCTGTCTTTTATTCGCTGATTCTTTTTCTCTGCGCTGATTGATTTCTGCTCCAGTGTAGGCTCTAGTTGAGCCCATCTTTTCAAGCAGTTCCATAGCCTGTTTTGATGAAAAGCCTCTTATCTCCGTCAGATAGGTATAGGGCCCACCAGAAATACCGCAACCGAAACAATGGTAGCGGTCTTTTGCAACATTAACGCTGAGAGATGCGGTGCGGTCATTGTGTTTAGGCGAAAAGCACCTAATCATTTTTTCCGCACCGCCTTTTTGTGGCAGGTGTATGCCGTCCTCAAGCAAAAGTTTTTCGAGAAAGCTCACGGCTATTTTTATTAATCTTGTGCTGCTTCAACCAATGCTTGAGCGGCATTCTCGTATTTTTGCTGTTGATAATATGAAATGTTGTCCCAAGATGGAATGGGGTCGCTTGAGTAAAAAGCTTCAAAGAGTATTCTGCCCAGTGATTTTTCCTCAACCACTTCCCAGCTATCGTCCAGTATCGCAAGAACGGATATTTCTTCATGAAATTCTTTTGCTTCGTCTATAAAAGAGTAGCCCTCAGAAAATTTTATCCATCTTTGTTTCTCACCTAGAGAATTCAAAGATTTTCGATATACTTTTTTGCCATCTCGCAAATGTTTCAATGCTTCTTCAAATTTCATCTTTCTTTACTCCATGCGAATTTATAAACCTTGTGCATTTTCCAAGCCCAGCCATGGCCGTAGCCGTATTTCTTTTGTATCTCTTTTAGTTTTTCAATGTCTCCCCCAGTAGCAATGATTTCAGAACTTATCTTTTTCTTGGTTGGTTTTTGGTGTTCGCTTTTGATTTCTTTGACGTTTGCGTCAACCTCTAACGGCATTGGTTTTGTGTTGACATGGGCGCATAGCGGGCATGAATCTTCTGTTTTGGAGTAGACGAAACCACAGGACTCACACTGAACCACCTTGCTAGCAGCCGATTTGACCTGGTCTTTGAGTACTCCCTTCTCTAGCGACCACTCTATGTCCTCATCTGGAAGCCCAAGAAAATACCAGTTGCCGCCGCAATCAATGACCACTGCCTGTTTGTCAACGCCTCTACGCATTGCCCTGCCAATCATCTGCTTGTATAGCGTCAGAGATTGAGTCTTGGTGGCCAGCACCACGCATTCAGCCTCTTTCCAGTCGGTTCCCTCAGTGAACAATCGACAGTTGCACACGCATTGATAGTCACCACGCTTTACCGCTTCAAGCTTGCTTCGGCGTTCCTGCTTGTTGGTGTCGCCGTCCAGATGCACAGATTTGATTCCGTGACTCAGCAATTCTTCGTTGATTGCCTTGCTGTGCTCAACATCGGAGCCGAAGAAGATGGTTTTCTTGTCCTTTGCATGCCTAAGCCATGTTTCCACCACTTTGGCTAACACTGGACCACTGCGCCCATGCTCGGATTGCATTTTCAGGCTGCTGGCTTGACTGATGAAATCAATATCAACAGCCAGCAGCTTGACTGGAGCGAGATATTCAGGCGTTAAATCCTGTATGCCTGGACCTATAATGAGCTTGTCAAAAATGAATCCCAAGCCCTTGTCATCGGTTCGGGCTGGAGTTGCGGTCATGCCGATAACGAAAGCCTTTGGCCATTTCTGAATGATTTTGCGCCAGGTTCCAGCGGTAGCATGGTGGGCTTCGTCCACGAATATCACTCTCGGACGAAGCCAGTCAACCTTGTGCAGTCGTTTGGTCAGCGTTTGCACCATTGCCACTTGGATTGGTGCCCAGGGCGAACCAGCAACGCCAGATTGAATGATGCCAGCGTGCTCCTCGCACTCAATCTCCTTGAGAGTAGCAATAGTCTGGTGCACCAGTTCTTCCCGATGCACCAGAAACAGGAATCGACCGCCTGTATCGGTTCCCAGCTGCTTCATTATCGAGTGGATAATTGTGCTGGCAACTACGGTCTTGCCGCTACCTGTTGGCATTACAATGCAGGGTGCTTTGAACCCGCTGTGCAATGCCTTCTTAGTACGCTGTACGACCTCTTTTTGAAATGGCCATGGGTTCATCCTTCAGTTTCCATTTTGGCATCAAAATCTAGGCTCTTTGCAAATTCTTGAGCACTGTGCAGAGCATCTTGAGCAGTCTTTCTCAACCCTGCATCTGCGGCATTGTCAAAATAAAACTTTTTGGTCAAGGCAACGGCAAACCCGTGTTTGTTGCCCCACTCTTTAGATCTACGCCATCCTGTCACCATCACGAATCCTGATCTATCAAGCAACCGTTTATCATCAATGCTATCTACTCTTTGCATATCATGTGCGTACACGATTGGAGTATTTTGATTAATGGTTCCCGCACCCTTCCAATAACTTATTCTTATTTCAATTTTCTCAATTCGCTTGCCCATGACTATCACTCCTCACCAAGCCAGATTTCATTCCAAAATTCGGGTGCTTCGGTCTCGGTAGCACACATGACAATAGTGAGCGGTTCGGGATATGGTTTTCCTTCACCTTTCAGCTTCTTAATCTGCTTTAGCCGTTGCAGGTTAACCCGATTGACAAGATGAACAAGCCCATCCCAGTTTTCGCCCCGAACAATATCACAACAATCCAATATCAGAAATTGAGTTTTCGGAACAAGTATGGTGATGGCGCACTGGATAGCCCACTGTGCCTGATACTTTTCGTGTTGACTAGCAAGCTGCACAGGGCGGTCATTAGACAAAATATTGTAGTCGTCAGTGATGCTTATCGGATTCCAGCCAGTGATTGCATTGATGTTGAAAAGCACAGAACGAAGTTTGTCCATTCTGGGCTTGATGACCTGCTCACGAACGCCAGTTGGTCTGAGAAGTTCCTCAATTGAAGTGTAAGCAACGACCTCTTCGTGGTAATGAGTTGCTTTGTCGTTTTCCACCCAAGCTCGCCGTCTGCGCTCAGCAACATCTCTTTCATTTTCAGCGGCAGAACGTTCAAGATCATTACCATCGCTAGGCTTTTTGTCTGCGTCTTTTGCCCTTTCTTCAAGCGTTTTTATTTCCGCCTTTAATGCAACCCCTTCATCCCTCAATCTCGCGACAACCTTCATCTGAGTTTGAATATACTTGGAAGCAAGATCATCTCTTTCCCGACAATCCTGATATTCTTTCTCTTCGGCCTTCTTAGCTTTTTGCAAAAATTCAATTTTTTTAGCTGCTGCATCTATAGCTGATTTTTTGGCAGACTCGTCAACATCAATTTCCTTCAATTGAACTTTACCCGAATGATTGCAAACTTGGAAAGATTTGCCGCAAGGACATTTTGGGTAGTCTTCGGATTTAGCTTTTTCTATGATTGATTCCTGCTCTCTGATTTTTTGTGCAGCCTCTTGGTATGCTTGGTATGAATCATCAAAATCCTTTTTGGTAACCTCTCTCTTCTGCTTCATTTCATCAAAGGTGGCTTTTTCTTTCTTGTACTTGGCGGCAACAACTTTCAATTCTTCCTGCTTTGCTGGGATGACTTTATTTTTCAGATCCTGTGCCTGAGCTATCCTATCTTCCGAAATTGCGTGTTTAACACCAATTGCTCGCAAGGCTTCCTGGGCATTAGTGAGATCTGTCAAAACATCGTCCTCTGACAACCCCTCTAACTCGGATACCCAATTTTCTGGCTTCCACTTGGGCGCAGCCTGTTTGCCCCATCTTTTACCAGTAATGTCGTTCCAGTTTGCCTTGGCTTGTCTGGCGTGATCGGCGTATATTTTTTGCGCTCCACCCCACCCCTGTGCTGGGTCATTTATCAGCTTGAGCACTGTTTTGAGTTGCCCCTCAGGTAAATTTCTGGCTTCCCAAGCTGGACGCAAAAGAGACTCAGGATTGTTGGGGAGAAACAATGCTTCGTAAGCCTCAGACCGCTTTTTGCGGTCTGTAATGGACGCGATGGCAACGAAGTCCATCAAGTTGACAGTGTGTGGTCTGGCAAGTTTATTAACGCCCTCTGGCACAACAAATCTGTCTGGTGGCACCCAGCGAACTTGCTGCCCTTTGTCGTCAAAACGCACGGCAAATCCCTCTGTTTTGCCGTCATGAAGGTAACTTTTGGCCGCAGCTACAGAAAGACCATGAGGGTTTGGCTGGTGAGACACAAGTGCCCCAATGATTCGGGACAGGTTGGTTTTACCTGCCCCATTCATCCCAGTCACTAAATTTATGCCAGGCACAAGCTCAAACTCAAAGTCCCCACCATAATTTAGCAAATTGTGAATATGTATTTTCATTGTTTACTCCATTAGAGATCGTCAGGGATTTCGGCAAAATCATCATCTTCTGGGAGATAGCCGTTTTCTTCCATTTCCTCTGTTTCAAAATCATCTTCTTGAGGGGGTTCTGGCTGAGACTCAGCTTTCGGCGAATCTTCTTGTGGAGTTTCCTTCTTTTTTGGTGGCCTGCCACGCTTTTTTGGCGGATCTTCTTTTCGAGCACTAGTAGCATCTTCCTGAGCCCGCTCATCATTTTTGACAATTTTGGCATCGCCCATGTCAATCGGTGCTGCAATCTCTTCCATGTTTTCTTGGTGAGTTGCTGCCGCATCTGCCGCAATGATTTCGTCTAGACGCTTCGACATTGAGCCACGCTTGTACCGATACTCAATAATTGCCCGCTTGACCACTGTTTTTTGCGCCATGCGGTCGGGATATGGTCCCCAGACCTTGTTGGTGGCACTGCTCTTGCGAGCACGGTCAATCTCAGCCTTGCCGATGACCACAATAAAAGGCTCTTGCCCTTTCACGTCGATTGAACACCAAGCACCAGCAAGCTTTGTTGGGTCACGGTTAAGAAGAGTTTGGACGTTCTGTTTGATGACGATAGATTGCAAGGTTCCGTGAGATCCAGTGACGGCCTCGAAATCCTCTCCCTCGCAAATAACCCCGCTGCGTATGTCTGCGCCCAGTTCCTGCGCCATGGCAAGTTTCAGACCCTCAACCATAGGCACCATCTGCGCCTCGCCCTTGAATGGCACAATAGCGGCGTGTATACCGTCTGGGATTACCCGCATCATGCAGCATTTCCGGATTGCCATTGCCAGCGATGATTCGTTGCACTGAACAATCCCTGGGTTCGCGAGAATTGCCTCTCTCAATGCCCCCTTGAATTGCTCAGAATTGACTCCCTCTTGAGCCAGTGTTACCTGCATAAATCTGTCAACAACACTGTTGCTGATTTGAACCGCTGCTTCGCGGCTTTTCACTAATGATTTACTAGCCATAATTACCTCAAAATTTGCTTTACATTTGATTGGGGGAGTATTATTATCTTGAACTAACTCAAATTGCAAACACTTTTTCAAAAAAATGACAGATTTATTGGTAAGGCTAAAAGGCTTGGTTGACGAGGTGGCGGATAGAAGCAATCTGTCGCCCATCACTCTGTGC
The DNA here is from genome assembly GCA_026710425.1 of Gammaproteobacteria bacterium. Lineage (GTDB taxonomy): Bacteria > Pseudomonadota > Gammaproteobacteria > Pseudomonadales > Pseudohongiellaceae > UBA9145. The sequence continues at coordinate 18,347 of JAPORB010000079.1, read as the reverse complement.
AAGGAATACTTGAAGGATCCATACCTTTATCAACGGCTTGAAGAAGGTAACCGCAAGATTACATTGGATAAATTGGAAAAATCATTGATAAAAATGATTGAAATGAAACGGAGATTAGACGATGGAACTGCAACTTTCGTCCGAGACAATAAATTTAGTGAAAAAATCAATAGCAAAGAACACGCAAAACGCATACCGCCTGGCGATGAGGCAGTTTGAGCTTTGGAACGGCGATGGCGAGATAAATGATAGTAGCCTGGCCAATTACATTGGGTTTTTGTCTTCATCTGGACGAAAGCCTGCTTGTGCCGCCCAGATAATAGCTGCGTTGCGCAAGCGTTCAGATTTACTCTCTGTGCCCGATCCGGTTGGCCCATTGACCAAAAGCGTGATGTCGGGTTTTCGCCGTTCTTCGCCCGCACCCCAGCAAGCCAATGGCATGAATTGGGACAATGTGCAAAAAATCTGTGCAAAAATTCCATCCGATCTTGCTTCAATCAGAGACAAAGCCATGATTTTGACGATGAGCGATGCGATGCTTAGAGTTAGCGAGCTTGTGAATCTCAATGTAGGGGATCTTGGCAATGACACAATATTAGTATGCCGATCCAAGACTGACCAAAACAGTCACGGTGTGGAGCTATTTTTGGGTCCACCAACAATTGATGCTTTACGAATATGGATAATGGAAGCTGGATTTTTCAACGGTCCATTGTTCAGGCCAGTGCTCAAAGGCAATCAAGTCGAACGCCGTTTATCAACCCGCCAGGTGATGCGGATTGTTAAAGCCAGAGCCGAATCTGCTGGATTAAAAGCGTCATCTCACAGTTTTCGTGTAGGCTCCTGCCAGTCACTGGCAGAGGCTGGTGCAAGTCTGGTTGAGATGCAGCAGGCTGGTCGATGGCGTGACCCAAAGATGCCAGCCTATTACAGTCGCAGACAATCAGCAAAAAGAGGGGCAATGAACAAATACAAATATGGACAAGCCAATGACTGACATCATATGCCAGCTTAACGCATCAGCGGCTCACGAATGGCTGAATTGTGCGCTATGTGCATCAGACAAACACATTCGTAAACGGCGTGTTTACAACGATTATGAAACTGTGGCTCAAAGGTTTGGAAATCTTGTGCATGAGGAAATCACTGGCGAAGAGATGGATTATTCCAAGCCAGTTGAGTACGACAAACACACGCTAAACGAAAAGCAATTGGATTATCAATACAAAACCGCTTCTGATTTGCTTGATGATGCATTAAACATAATTGAGCAAGATTGGCCGCAAATATATTTTAACACCACCTACAAGCGTGGAGCCAAAGCAAAAACAAGCGATGGCATAATCAAAGTTGTCGGAATTTGCGATGTTGTGATGGTGAATGACAATGACGAAGCGCATATTGTTGACATTAAAACAGGTTCCAAAGATTTGCCTAATTACTACACCCCTCAGTTAGCGATTTATTGCTGGCTCATGAGTCGGTCAACAGACTCAAAATTGCGTTTTGAACCTGCCATGGCCAGTTTACTACATGTTAACAGGTCTAAATTGTATGATTTGAGTAAAGCGGTTACTTTGTTTACTCGACCCAGCAAACCATTGATAGAAATGGGTCAAGATATAATTACTCATGTAATGCGCTCTGTGCACAATCCTGTCGCCAACCCTGGTACGCATTGTGAGTATTGTGAGTCTACAGACTGCGTTTACCATCCCGAATGGGATTTAACAAATACTACAAAAGAGGATACATGAGTTATGAAAAAAAGACCTGAATATCTTTATGCACAATTAAACGAAAACATGCAATATATTATTAGGATAGCTGTGGCTTTGGATTTGGAGCGTTATTTAGACGCATGTGAAGGCCAAGAAATAATAAAGGAATCCAAACAATACAAGATTTATGAAAAAGTTAGGTCTGGTGGTGTTTTGCTTCTTGAGGAAGCACCTTTTATTGACATTCGTATTTCGCTTTCCAAATCTGTGGGCACTACTCCAGAAATAGGCAGAATTTTTTTACGCATTTTTAATCGCGGTCATAAAGATTCTTGGAGTATAGAATACTTTTTAGAAGAGTTCCTTGACCATGCAGATCTTTACGCAGAGGAAAGAGAAGTTATTGTAAATCACAAACTTATGGAGAAAACAAAATGAGATTTGAAAAAGCGTTAGAACTGTTGCGAGATGGTAAAAAAATGCGCCGAAAGGGTTGGAGCAACAATTGTTATATTTTGCAAAATAAGCTCAAGGATAAAATTATAGATCATGAAAATCGTATTGTGACTTTTGGTGAAAGTATTTTGGCTGATGATTGGGAGATTTTTGAGAGAGCAACGCTGGGGGAAGTTGCTTATAATGCAAGATATTCTCTTTCTAGTGAACATTGGGAAAGTGTGCGAGATAAAGATGTCTGGCAAAATGTTGCCAAAACAGTAGTTGCAGAGTATGAAGCAAGGAGAAAACATGAAAAAAATCAAAGATGAGTTGGCTGAGGCTTTAGAGGATGCTAAACGGGCAATGAAAATAGATAGGCTTACAAGTCTATCACCAATAGATGAATTGGAGGAATTTTGGCGAGGAAAAAATAAAGCTTTAATTGGAGAATACATGCCACCAGATATTGATAATGGCAAAGGCTTTTGCGCTATACAAAAAGGAACGGATTTGATTACAGCTGTTAGAATGTGTGAGAAAGGTGATTATATCCATCGAAAAACTTGGCCAAATCATGAAATACTGATTAATAAGTTTAACACAGAAATACCTTTAACGGTTTATGACATTACCGCCAATGATTGGGTTATTAAAAAGAGGGGAAAAAGATGATTACACCAGAGCAACAAAAGAAATTGATAGAACTTAACGACTTAAACATTAAATGCCAGAAGTTGAACAACGAACTTAACAATTACAGGGCTGACATTAAGAATCTAGAAGCAGACCGTAACGAAATTCTTAATGAACTTGCAAAACTATGGAGTAAACTAGAACCTCTTCACAAAGAAATAGTGTACGGATTGCGTGAAAAAGAAGACACAGGTGCCTGCGGTACGGGTGTTGCAGAAGAAAATCACCCCGAAAATCACCCTGGTTAAATATGCAGTGTTAGGGGAAAAAAATGATTAGACAATATCATGTTCAGCCAAGAGATGGGCTTGCAAATCTTAAATCCGAAGAGGTTATTATTCACAAAACAATTCAAGAAGCCGAAAAGGAAGCTTTTGCTTTGTGCAAAAGTCACCCTTTAGTAACAGTTTTTGACAATGTTAATGCTAATTACAAAGCTTTCATGGTTGTTCCTTCCGATGGCAATGTACTGCACACCGATGACTACTTGGATTCTCCATTTGATGCCTGCCAAATTCTTGTTGATACCCATAAAATATTTTCTCACCACACCACAGGAGACCGAGAATGAAATTTGAAGAAATAGTTAAGTTTTTATTAAACAACAAGCCAGTAAGAAAACACGGTTGGCCACCGCACAGGTTTATAAACATCAGCAAGAAAACTGATCGTATAATTGACGAGCAAGGTCATATTTATATGCTTACCTTGTATGATTTGCAGTCCACCGATTGGGAAGTTTTTCCTCAAGAACCATCTTTGGGGCAAGTCGCCTATGAAAGGTTGGGTGGCGGTACTCCCTGGGATGCTCTTACTGATGAGCAAAAAGACAAATGGGATGATGCCGTTGAGCATGCAATAGATTTTGGTGCCAATTTTGTTGGTGGTAAGTTGGACGAAAGCATTGAAAAAGAACTCAAGCCTGATCCTCATGTAAAGATACCTGAATATCCTTATCATTATTGAAATGAAATTGAAAGCTCCTTTCCCGTACTACGGCGGGAAGTCAAGGTGTGCAGATGTTATCTGGGCACACCTTGGCGATCCCAAAGTTTACGCAGAACCTTTTGCTGGTAGTCTTGCCGTTCTTCTATCCAGACCGCCATCAATGCAAACCCGACCTCGTGAGATGGTGGTTGACATTGATCATCATATTGTTAATTTCTGGAGGTCTGTGCAACATGATCCAGAGGGCGTGGCTGCACATGCAGATTACCCGACCTTCCACGCTGACTTGACAGCCAGGCATAAATGGCTAATCAAATGGGGCAATCAGCACAAGCAGAAAATTATAGATGATGCTGAGTACTTTGATATGAAGGTGGCTGGCTGGTGGGTCTGGGGGATTAGTCTGTGGATCGGCGGGGGATGGTGTGCTGAACCAGTTGATAATAGAAGGCCTACGATTGATCCTAGAGGAGGTGCGAAAGGCATTCAAGCATTAAGCAAAAGACCTATCATCAAGCCTAGCGGTGGCTTTGGAGGCACTCAGGCTTTGCAATACAAAAACCAGTTAGTTGAGTTTATTGGCAGGCTAAGCGAACGATTAAAAAATGTGATAGTGCTGGGAGGGGATTGGTCAAAGTGCTTAGGTGATACTCCCTTGATGCACACACCAGACTCTCCAAAACCGCCAGTTTCAGTGCTTTTGGATCCTCCTTATCTCACAGAGAAAAGGACAACATCACTCTATATATCTGATATAGATGGAACTAGCGACCATGTGGCTTTGCAGTCATGGAAGTGGGCACTAGACAATGCACAAAAATACAAAATAGCCTATTGTTGCCATGAAGGGGATTTTGAACTTCCAGAAGGCTGGATTAAGCACACTCAAAAGTTTCCCAGCACTAAATTAAGAGATAAGGGCAAGCAAGAGGACTGCATAATGTTTAGTCCTTTGTGCCATTCTGAAAAACCGCAGAAAGAAATGGCTTTGTAGCTAACCCTTCTCATACCTGATAATTTTGGCGTGTTCGAGCATACCTATCATTTCACAACCGTTTGATTCTGTGCTGTTTGACCAAGAAACAGTGGTCTTGGCCTGAGGATCTTGGCCTGTAAATTCTTCAAGAGCGCAAACTACCAAAACTTTTGGGTTTAATTTTCCAGACTGAATGCCATAAAGCATATCTTTTAGGCATTCCTCTGGAGTTATCAGTTCATCAGGATCTTTCATTTTACGATCAATTCTTACGCCTTCCAATTCAGTTATTTTCATGATTTATTTGCCTTTAGGTTTTCTGCGCTTTTTACGATTGCCGCAACCAGCCATGACTTACTCCTTATTAACGAGAAATTTGAATAATGATGCCTTGCAGTGCTTTAACCTGGTCAGCGCATATCTCTAGTGCGCCTCTGTCACTTTCCCACAGAGTTTCAACTTGCGCCTGCGTTAGCGGTCCATCGGGAAGTACTTCTGGTTGTTGACAGGCTTTTGACAATTCATTTGGCAAATCAATTTTGACTGGGGCCGACACTGTTGATGCGTGACACGCTGTCAGCATCAATAGCAGCGTTACCAGCAGTAGGGTCAACAGCAGCCCGTCTAGCCAGCTGTAATTCAAGTTCTGAAATCCGTGCTTTGGCTTTTTCGAGTTCTGTGACACCTTGAATCTCCTCTTTTGAAACCCGTTGTTCGGTAACTCTAGCTGCCCGCTCGTCTCTGAACTTGGCACCAGCCGCACCCCGCTCATGACCAAGAAGGTAAGCGGACATAATCAGCACCACCACTACGCCATACACCATTACTCTGAATGTCATCCACGGAGCAAACAAGAAAGTTCTCCTGCTCTGGCAGGCACTTGACTAGCCAACAATGTGCCATCCAAGTCATTGGCCGCACCCGCATAATCGCCTTGGCGCATGAATCGCAGAAAATCGGTGAATTGTGCTAACCCTGCGCCGCCTATCCAGAATGCCAACTCGGTCAGCACGCTGGCGGGCACGGCAGGCAATAGCGGGTAACTAGATCCGAAGTCGTGTGCAGCTGTCGTTGCGGAATATGCGATGTCATGCGCAAGCACAGCATCGGCATACTTTTCATCCCAACACATAAAAGAGTCTACAGGCTTGCTCAACAAATGACCCCACCCGATAGTGTGGTTTCCGTAAATGTCTTTGTAGACGCAAGAGACAAAGCCCTCATGCCGCTTGATTCTTTCAGTTGTGGTTTCGCCGTCTGGAACACAGGCGGCGGCAACTTCAGCAACCATGATGCAAATTATAAAAGCCAAAAACTTCATGCGTGCGCAGCGTTTTTGTCGTTAGCCCAAAATGTCACACTACGCTTATCAACATCAATATTGATGGCATCCAAATGCCGAATCAAATTGAACCCACAAAGCGCAGTTGAAGTTGGCAAACCCAAAATTTCAATTTCCACTCCAAAACCTTCCAGACCTTTCAGCCCCACAAATGCCTCGTAGACTGGCACTTCTGTATGCCCGACTGCACCGCCTACCTGCGTTGTGCCAACTTTCTCACAACCAATTTCTCTCAACAAAGCATCGGGCGCGCTACAAGTCATTGCGCCAGTATCAAGAATGCAATGGCTAATTTCGTGCCCCTCAATGACCATCGTGACTGGAATCTGTCGATAACCAATATTTTGTTTCAGTGTGCTCATGTCACTGTCCCCCAGATTTCATTAAGTTTTTGTTGAAAATTATCACGCAGATATACCAGCGTTGCGCCAATCGTTAAAGACTGCACACCAGGCACATTCACCTTGAGGGCTATCTCAACATCTGCTGGCTCCAATTCTTGAAGCAAATGGCGTATGTCATCCGTGTTTTCTGGCGGATTCTCCACAAAACCTCGCAAAGCTTCAATTTTCTCGGAAACCTTGTCAATAGTGAAAGTCGCAGGACCAATGCTCAGCCAGATAGTGTCTGGCGTGGCGGCGTTAATCAGATGCAAGATGCTCTTCAAGAGCGGCTGAGACAATTCCTTCTCAATCTCTGCCAAAGCATTTAGAAGCCCTTGCTTTACATACTTCTCAATGTCTGGAAGTTCGCCCTTGATTTCATGCACGCCATTCTCAGCTTCATGTTTGACCTGGTTGACGCTGTCGGTGGTGACATGCTTAATTTGCATGACACCGCCTTGAATCGCATGCTGAAGTTGGTCTGCACCATGGCTAACATTGTGCCCCACGCTCTTGCCTGCATGGCTAATGTCGTGTCCTACCTGATCAAATATACTCATAACAATCCCCCAAGTATTAAAAATCCTTCGGCAAGTATGTCGTAGTGACGACCAGCGTAGCCAAAGAGAACCCCAGCCAAAAATATTGCCAGCGTTGCCCATGACTTATATTTTGTGATGAATTTGACGTTGCCTACCAGCCCACGCACTGTCTTCGCCCTACTGAAACTCATTTGTCAATCCCCAATACTTTGTCTTCGGCGTGATCCAACTTGTCAGCGGCCTTTGTCAGTCCCTTGCGAATTTCGTCAAAGACGTTCAGAATTTGAGTTGCGTGTTGTTCTGTAAATTCTGGATGGCTAACAATTTCTGCCAATTCAGAATGGCAGCCCTTCCCGCCTTTCAATTCGCAAGCCACATCGTCCCAGAACCCTGGTTTGGCCATGAGAGAAGCAACGACAGGTGCGGCTTCGGAGTCAACCAGAATAGCGTGCGGCATGTTGGCAGGCACAAAAGGGGGAGATTCTGGCGGCTTTCCATCCAATCCTCGTGGTCCGTAAATTCGATCCAGCAACTTACGGTAAGTAATGTGGCCGTCCCAATCGTTATCCTCGTAAAAAACTTCGGTGTGAACTTGCGGGATGACCTCTTTTATTTTGTAGCCCGAACGAACTTCTGGGCTATCAATATACGGCGTATCGGATTCCACATTGACTTCGTTTTCAGCATTTTCAAACGCTTGCTGTTCTTTGTCACGCTGTTCCTTTTGGTGTTCGCTATTTACATCAATAGCTGTACCAATAGGATTAACCCATCTAGCGACTTTCCAGAACTTGTGCCAGTGAGTCTTGTGTTTGTGGTGATGTGAAGGGCTTCCAGGTGCGCCCGATGTTACATTGCTTTCTCCAGACATTTTAATCTCCTATTCCCATATCTTTGCCACCTACCACTATCCAATCTCTTGCTGAAACATCTTTGTGCCAAAAATCAAATATAGGATTTCCATTCTCTTCATTAATATAAATCTCGTAGTAATCACCGTAACGGTCAAACTGAACCGCCATTTCAATAGATGGATCGGTGTCTTGCCAACATTTTCTGCGTACGGTTTTCCCTTTACGCATTTGTATTAAAGCCCAATCAAAAGTGCCATGATATGCGTTAAGTTTCTGAACAGCCTCCAAATGCTTCTCTTCGGCTTCAAAACATCTTTTTGCCCAATACTCAATTTCGCATGTGTGATTTGTTTCATCAAAAGTCACGTCATGATTTACAATCACGGCATCACCAGAAGCCACTACTGGCGTTGCGACAACCACAGGAGCGGCAATGGCCGCCTTTAGCAATTTTCTTCGATTCATGATGCTAACCTTTGAATCCGTTCCACAATCGGTATTCAGGTATGTGAGTTTCTTCGTTGTTTACCAGCAACCATCGAATTGGGTTGCTCACTAACCCGTGACGGCTGTTCCACCACCAGCGGAGGAGGTTGTGCCATCGGTGAATATGCTTATTATAAATACTCATTTCATATCTCCTTTAGTTAATTTCAGTAAACTCGTTCAAACTGGTCGTCAGGTATGAGTTAAGGTATTCAACAACTCTGGCCGGAATATTCTCAATGCCATCAACACTGGTGCCTAATTCCCAAGCAATCAAAATAGCCATTTTTTCTGTTGAAGGAACAAATGCAGCTGCTACGCTGAAAACTAATCCAGCAAAAAATAAATAAATCAATTTTTTACGATGACCTTTAATTTTACTATGGTTATTTTTATTGTAATCATCTTCAATGACAAGCGTTAAAATTATGCCTGCGATTCCAAATATCATAAAACACGCAGACATAAAATAAATGAATCCGGCAACTTGCGGCAACACAAGAAAGCAATATAACAAAAATGTGCTCATCTTTAACTCCTAGAATCTTCTTCTTCCAATATGGCACCATCCACAGCCCCCTCCACAGCAGCATCAACTCCAGCATCCAACCCTGCGTCTACAGCAGCATTGGTGCTTGCATCTGCAATATCAGTATTGTCCCCACTGTGATCTATCGCATCGCCCAGCTGGTGCGCTCGTTCTTCAATAGCATCAGGCGAACTGTGTTTCAATTTGCTGTACTCGTCTTCAGCTTCAGTCTGTAGTCCCGATTCTTTCGCATAGTCGCTGAAAAAATCAGTGATTGGGTTTTTTGTCCAGCCCTTGCTAAAATGATGCCAGAATTTTTTGCTAAAAACGTTCACTTATCACCCCGTCAATTCTTCAATCCAAGTTCCAGTTGCAAGGTCAACCGTATCAATGTCAGGTGCCCCATCAGCAATGTGAATAATAGTAGCACTACCAAGCGACCTTGCCGCATAGGGGGCAGATAGATTGCGCCACGATATTGGTGTGGTGGGAGCATTGGGCTCGTTTACATCGGCGTAAAACTGCGCTGGAGATGCTACATTCAGAGCACCTTGCGCCATTGCTCCAGCCCACCCAATTCTGACATTGACGGAACGAACTGTTGGAGATCCGCCTGAATGGGCAGAAGTTAGGTTGTTGGCTATTAGAAATCCTGCATATTTGGCAAAATAAAGCCAATCATGGCCCGCCTGAACTTTGGAAGCGGGCTGTCCTCTAGACAATGCGTCAAGCCCATCTGCCCAGTTGTTTATCTGCTGATGAAAAGCTCTGAAACCTGACTTTAATCGCTGAATTTCGGTCTGTGGAGGTTCAATTTGCACGGAACCGCCATCAAAATACCATCCTGGTTCGCAATCATTGTCCCAGACGCTACTGTCTGTTTCGTCAATAGTAGAGAGACGATTGCCGCGATATGTCTGAGCCGAAAACCCTTGAGAAACCAAGCCAGCAGATGTCTCTGCAATCCCGACAATTTGCCCTTTGGGCAAGGCGATTCCTGAAACTGGATCAATGGCTAAGTAAAGAGTCACTAATAACCCCTCATGTAGAATTGAATGCGGTCTTGTGTGTAGCCAACCGTCATTCTCAAATGAGTCGCCCTGTTATCTCTTTCGTTAAAACCGTAGAAATTCATGCGGAAAGTTTGTACGCCAATGGATGGAACAATCACACCCGCATAAGGATCTGTGTCTCCCAGAGACCACGCATTTGCGTATTCTGACATTAAAAGATTCATTGTCAAATCATTATTTATACTGGATGCACTGTTGCCAGAACTATACAAATAGTCGGCTGGCACCAAAAGAGACAGACGGTTCCCTCTGGCGGTGCCATTCCCCTGATGCAATATTAATTCCATCATCCGGAAGTTTCGCCAATCCTGATTGCGTAAAGCCGTGGTGAACGGCTGCGTGGAACCAGCAGGCATGGTTGCGGCAACAAATAGCGTCCACGGGACATAACTATTGTCACGAATAACATAAATCTGCCAGACACCATTAACCCGAACTCGACTGACGAGCCTCTGGGCATTGGCCAGAGTATCGGGACTATCCAGCCATGGTCCTGTCTCATCAGATGCCCATTGCTGGCGGTAAGCAGTGCCACCAAGCGTTTTGACCCATGCCTCTGGCGTGTAGGTTTCTGTCACTGGATCGTAGGGATTATGGGCAGCAGCTAACCAAATAGGGTCAGTGCCAGACGGATCAGCATCGGTCACTCGGACATAACCATCACTGCCTGGCGTTGCAACGCCATCGGCATCAAAAGTCACACCCACAGGATCAGGAGGTTCGATCGCACTGCGGATTTTCAATACTGTGTCACGGACAGGATGGGAACGACTGGGAGCAATGCGCCTTTCAAGCAAACCCCCGCCATAAGAACGCGCATAACCGTTAAGGTTGAAGTCCGTCAGAGCCGTAGTGTAAGTGCCTAGCTGGAGAAGAATGCGGTTGCCAGTGCTGCGACCAATACGGATGGTTCCAGTGTCTGAACGCAGAATAATTGACCGACCTGCCTGTGCCAGATCGTCACCAACAGACTGGCCAGTGAGTTGTTTCCAGTCATTAACATCAACATTCCATTCTTCAACAAGCACTCCACCACTAGACACAACGGCAATGCGTATACTGTCATGTTCCGAAACATTAACTGGTTGACCAGTCAGCCTGAATCCTTGCGTCCAAGCGGCTTCGTTTGCAAGTCGTTGGGACGAAAGTAAAGTCTCAGTCTCTTGCCCAAGAAGCGGACTTAACTGGTTGAGAGGAATCTGATTCCCGCCAATAGCGGATGGTGCTGCAATGCTCATGTCTGTGCCGTTGCCTTTTCGTATACCAGTTTATCGCCAACCCAAATCTTCCGAGCCTCTTTCATTTCGCCGCCTTCACCCCGCAGCCATGCCCGCTCAATTTGTTGGTCACTGTACCATGCTCTCTTGCCAACGCTCAATAGCGGTGCTGGACCATCCTTGTTCCAAGACAATATAAAGGGGTTTGTCCCAGTAGCTGTCGTGAAGAAGTCCCGAATGGCAGACCATTCCTCAACCGTCAAACTTGACTTTCTGTATATTGTGTTTGCCCCAGGGGCACCCCCGACCTGCCAAGCTACCGTACGAGCAGCATTGCCAACTTCGGTGATGCGAAAGCCAAACGTTGACTCATTTTCAAGACGGTGCTCACTCTCGGCCTCAAAGTCAGGGATGCCAGCAATCTGAATACGGTAGTTATTGCCAGTGTTTTCACGATCCGTGTCAGCGTGAAGTTGGATGCTGCGCACGCTACGAAACCGTCCAGATGGACCAGCCCTGCCAATGTTTAGCGCATTATCCGCCGACCATGCCCAGCCCCACTCATTGGGGTTAGTGTAGCTAGGCACCCCGATACGAACTCGACCTTGCCTAGGCGATGCGGGTGGCGCAGGGGCAAATGCCCTGTTCCAAGCCAGATTGTAAACAGAATCGCCGTGCTGGAAAAACCTGTCCGTGATTGCATGAATTTGAGCAGCTTTCGTGCGAATATCCAGACGCAAAGCTAGGTCACGAGCATCTTCCCAATAGTCTCCAGTAGTGTCATGCGCTTCCCAGTTAACATACTGGGCGAAATCGTGATAATCGTAAATCATCCAGCCCAAAGAAGCTCTGTCTGCTGGTATCACCTTACGCCCTGATGCGTCTGGCGCATGAACCAAGTCAACTTCTACCGCCGCTTGGTCAGGCGGGATTGTGTGCGTGTCTCTGCCGCTTCCCTCAGTTCTTATCCCGTTGTTCCACAGGCTGACACGCTTGAGATAGGCTTCTGTGACCTGCACTCGATTGCCATCATCATCCAGATAGTAGCCAAACATGCCACGCAGAAGGATCATTGGGTTCAGATCCCAAGCCCCACTGTTTGATAGAAAAGAAGTGCGCGCACCAAGCCGCACATAATTCTGATAAGCGGGCGGTCTCGGATACCGTATCCAGAACTCGTTTCTTGCTTCTGGGCTGGTTTGTCCACCAACTCCAGCAATCCATGTACGCATCCCGCCACGGCGGTCAAGTTTGTCTAGTTCTGAAGCTGCTGGAGCGTTGTAGATGGGGCGGAAAGGGTTCTGGTCTGCGCCAGTCACACGGCCAAAAGCCGAACCCTCTTCTTGTCCTGAAGGCCAATAAGCCTGGGAGTCAATCTGGGAACCAGTAACGTAGTTGATCCATTCAAAGACGTGGGACTCGCCTGCATTTATTTCTGTGATGGGGTTGGTAAATTTGATGCCAACATTGTCGTAAACGGCAGGACCGTCAACTGTGAAATGGTGGCCGTTGTCCGACCCCTTGAATACTGGGAAAGGCTTGCCAATCCCAGAACCGCCTTCGTCTCGCCACTGCACGCGAATATCACGGTCAAACCTCTGCACCTGTGAAGGAACGTCAAGCCATCCATCAACTGTAGGATTGCCGCTGGCATCCAGAAAGCGGTGTTGCGCTCTGGAAGTAAACCCGTCAATACGAGCGTTCCAAGCACCACTGCCTGCGTCTGTAATGGTGACGCTAGCCATCAATCCGCCTCAAAATAGAGTACGTTCTTTTTATTGCTGATGGCATTGTAGGCCGCCTCATCGGCAACTTCTACCGCCAACACATTATCCCCAAACTCTCCAGTGAACTCGCCCGTGACTGTGCCATCGTATCGAGTCTCAACATTCTCAGTTACGGTAGCAAACTCCAGCGCGATGCTTGCCACATCGCCAGTTACAATAGGCGCAACCGGATAGGCTCCAAAGTATTTCCACACCAGCCCAGCACTATTGCCCATGTTGTTCAAATGGCTAATCAGTGTATAAGTTATCGGACCGTTACTGTGACCAAGTCGGTACCGAACTTCATCGTTGGGAATGGCGTGTCGAATGCGGAAATAAGCATAGCGGGTTAACCCCGTTACATTTTCCGTGTTGTCCCATGCAGAGTCTGGCAGAGCTTCCACTTCTGCTTTGGTCAGCACGCTTTCAGAAAGATAAAACCCGCCACGGTTGGCATCAACGCTAGCTGCCTGATTTGATGACTGAGCTTGCACCCAATTAATGTTGCCAGGCACATGACTCATATCGTGCAACAAACCTTCAATTCGGTTCAGTCGCTGAAGAACCGTGTCTGGCAATCGAGGCTCTTCCTCAAGGGCTTTGATGCGACCTTTTGCTGTTTCAAGGTTGTCCTTGGTGTCAAGCAAAAGCCCATCGTAAACACGAGTCCATTGCAACCCGTTCAATCCAGTGAAGGCGCGTGCTGCGACTTTTGAATCTGCCGCCCACAACTTCATGCTGAAGGCATTGCCGCTAGTCATTATGTCGTTAAACTTTCTTATCTCTTCAAGTCCAGCAGTGGTCAAGTCGGTAATGCTGCCGACAAGGTAACGCTGGAAAAAAATCTCCCGCCCACCATCACTAGTTGAAAGGACACTAGCCGCACTGTCATCAAAAATAATGGTTGAGACCACTTCGGTTCCGCTTACATCGCCTGTAATCTCAATAGTAAGTGGTGTTTGCGCCGCCGCAGTCCAAGGTGTTGCCGCCGCAGCATTGTATCTTGCTCGATTGAGCCGAACAGTAACCTCAACAGTTCCGTTTGGTCCAGGATGCAGATATACACTCTCAACGGCTTGTGCCCCGTTACTAAAGGGATTGTGCACCCAGCGTCCAAGATTGCCGTCTTGCGTGCGCACGCCAATATGCCGCACGCCATTTTGGTTGTCTTGCTCGCCAACGCCTGTCACGGCACTCTCGGTAGAGTTGGTGACCTGGTAGGAGTTTCCAGCTACGCGAGCAATGGTGGCTTCACTTGTGCCGTCTTCAACGGCAGGGAGCGCAGAATAGAACTCTACGGGTGTGCCAGGAAGATCGTCAAGAAGGGTAGGGAGATAATTAAGCCAATCCGCAAGAGTATTGTCGTTGCTTCCTGGAACATCTGCACATTGAATGTCCTCGGCAAAAGTGTCGGGACTGCGTGAGGTCGCACCTCTGTACGCAACGCCAGCGCGCTGTGCACTGTCTCGGTTTCCTTCTAATCTAGCCATTAACTTGTCCTCGGCTCGTAATTAATGCTGCCATCGGCTAATGCCCGTCGATAGACAGGGCGCATTATCCACACTCGATAGTTAACTCCGCCACGGGTGGCATCTATTGGCGGATAAAATGCGGCATCTGCTATAAGACCGCCGCTTTGCCATCCAACGGGCAAAGTCTCATCCGCTCTGGCAAAAAAGTAAAACTGCCAATCGCCAGTCGTGTCTGGCGTTGCTGCGTAACTGTCGGCAAGCCGATTACCAGTAGTTAGGTCTCCAGTAAAGTCGGTAATGCGGGCTAAAGAATCAGCCGCACCTGAATCAGCCGCATCATACTGGAATCGACCCCAGTGGTAAAAAGCGGTTGCTGGCGCGTGCGCTACAATCCGCACATCATGATAAGCAACTGGTTCATCTGTGCCAGGGGTTTGTCCAGTCTTGTAAACTTCAAGACGGAAAGTATAAATGCCGTCTGCCAGCAGAGAAACCCCTGCTGGTACTGTGATTGTGCCAGAATCATCATGATAATCCGTGACATTCAGAAGTACTGCGAAAGACGATGGCCTGCTTGCGCCCCCAGCCCCCGCAAAACCAATAATACGCGCCGAAGCAACATGGCTGGGCTGACTGATTGCCAGTTCGTAACCGTAAACATCATTGGCAATAGAACCAGCTGGCGGTGATAGATTTCCCGAAGTCGTCTCAAATTTGGTAATTGCTGGATCAACAACAGGCTGCGAAGGCGTAGTTGGTACTGCGGTTTGAATATGCTCTACCAGAATGCGATTGCCGTTGGTTGCGCCGCTATCATGGGCACCCACTTCATAAAATATTTGATGGGTGTTAGCGTCCGTGTAAAGACCGCTTGTGAGGTCGCTGGTTGATCTGGCCGCCCGCAATCTGTCTGCCCGAATCAGTGCCGTTTGGCCTCGAAGTCCTAACGGTGGGACATCAAAAGTTGCCAGAATGTAACCTGTGTCTGGGGCGATGATTTCACTGCCGCTATCGTCATCAACCAAGGCAATGTTTTCCGGTTCGCCTGTTAAGCTAAATGTATCTTCCCCTACACTTCTTGGGTAAAAGACGGTTTCGCTTCCGCCCGTGGGAACAAAAGTGATCTCAAAATCCGCTGATTGAAGCGTGTAAGGACCGCCCCCAGCATTTGTCTCATTTGGCTGTTCGGGATCCGAACCAGCATAAACAAGCAAATTTGTTTCTTCTTCCAATACCAAAATGCCAGACAGAGAGAAAGGTTGATTATTGTTAAAATCAGCCCTGTCGTAGTCTTTATCAGACCTAAAAATCTCTGTGTTTTGACCAGTGCCAGTACGGAAGGCGAATAAAGGACACGCACGATCCGAGTTGGTCATTATGTTGCCTGTGAACGAGACCGTATACACGCCCCTCGCCACGGTGATTCTGTTTGCAGTTCTGCCAGTAATAATTATGGGGTTGCCCTCTCCGAACTTCACAGTAGGAGAAGCGTCAAAAGTGGTTAACCTTGTCCAGCCTCTTTCTGCAACATTAGTGTTGCCAGTAATGCCAATGGCTTCTGCACGGCTTACGGGAAGCGGTGGCGTGTCGTCATCTTCCGCAGGGGCTTGGGTAGTCCCAACTTGGTAGCCAACGATGAAATCGCCCGCTTGCATTGCGCCGCCACTGTTTGTCGCCAGATTTCCGTTCGCAAGTTTGGCGGCGTGAAGCTGGTTGACATTGTATCCCTCGGACGCAAGAGGGAACTCGTTGTTCAAGGTATCGTTGACTGCGACAGTCGTCAGAGCCTTGATTTGCGCTCCTGTAATGTTGCCAATCGCGCTTTGTCCACGGAAACGGATGATGAACTGGAATAATTCCTCGTCGTCTGGATTGGTGGGAAGCGGAATGCCAGTGTCCACAAAATTAGTGCTGCCAGCAACATAGTTGTAAGGATTTCCAATCCTTGCCAGTCCAAAGCCATTAGCCTGTTCGGTGACTGTGACAGGATTTGCGCCGCTTTCTCTTGTGAATGTAAAAGCAGCACCAGATTTTGAGACACCTGTAAAAGCGTCTATGTTGTCAGTGAGTCTGAACCATTTGGTATTGTTGTTGGCATCGGGGTTTGGATCCCCTGGAACAACATTGGAAAATGTCCACCATACGCCAGAGGCATAACTGACCATCGTTCCAGCAGGGTAATAGGCGGTGCCATCGTAAACTCCGCCATTGTTGTCCATCACACCGTAGTTATTGGAATCACCATCAGGACCGGACAAACCCCTGTTGTGATCAGACTTCACATAGTAAATGCGTCCACTGTGCGTCAAAAACTCGCCAGCCCTAATCGCAGTGCCTCGTGGAATGTTCGCCCATTCACCTTGAAACTCTTCAAGCGACTCCAAATCTATGCTGGCTGTGATGTCTGCTGCACTGCCTGTCTGTCCCGCAGTCAGCGTCAGGGTTGTTCCTGCAACCGCCATGCCCAAGGTGTCAATGACTTCTGGAATCTCGTCACGCACCTCGGCAATGTCGGCATCTAGTTCAGAGTCGCGAGCAATGTCGGACGGGATTTTGCTGTCAGGCCACGCAGCGTTGCTTGCTACAAGTCCTGGTTCCCGCACCAACGCACGGACACGCTCATCAACTTGTCCTTCTGTCAGTCCATTGACGGCGATTGTTGATTCGCTACCGCCGCCAGTACCTGGAACCATTGGCTTGGTAAATGGCACTTCTCCAGCAAATGCTTCTATTTCCGTTCCAGCAATGGTGATAACTTTTACGTCTTCTGGATTTCTGGCTTTGTCCAGTGCGGCATCCAGCAGATTTTCCAGAGTATCAACTTCTGCATGATACCGAACCTCAATGTTTTTGCCGTCAAGCTCGTCTTCGTCTCGCTTGAGGAACTCAATCGGAGACGGCGGGACGTAGTTGCGTCCGCCCACAAATTCACTAGGATATGGCGTTCTAATGGCATTAGACTGATCACCTGTTTCGACATAGTCAATTTGACCACGAAGGTAAAGTAATTGATCCAATTCAGCACGGACTTGTGCGAGAGTCGTTCGGAAACTTGCATCGTAATCGGAACCAATCACTTGCAGAAGATTGGCTCGAACCCCGCCTTGAACCGGAGTAATACTGAAGACCAGCGTGGGACGTGAACCCATGTCCCTGCCGCCAGTCAGGTTGGTGTTGAGCAACACCGTGCCCGGCCCGCTGGCGGTTTCAAGGACATAATCCTGATTGGCACCAAGAGCAATTATCTCGAACGCCTTGGTCGTATCGGTGTAGGCGGCGCGAAGAACGCCCACGGTATCCACCTGGGGCACAATTCCGGTAATCAAAAGTTGCCTGTTTCCCCCCGCGTTGCGCTCGCGGACATTAAGCGTGGAGCGGGGTGCGGCTGCGACGGCGGTGACGCCGCCAGCCGCCGTGACGGTCTGGTTGTCCGGGATGTGGGTGAGGTCGGGGGTGCCAGCGACGGCTGCTTCGCCATCGAAGGCATCGGCGCCACCTGCAAGGGTGAATGTCCCTGTGAAAGCGGCTGGCGAACCTTGAGAAACATTGTTGGTGGAAGCCATAATGAGCGCCGCCGCGTCCGAGTCGCCGTTGATGGTGTCTACAATGGTCTGCGACGAGACTTGGGTGGCGGGAACGGTGACGGTGATCGTGCGTCTCGTGACGCTGACCGCGTAGGAAGACCCGCTGGCTTGAATAACGACCTGAATGCCGTTACCACCCGCCCCTCTCTGAACGGCAGTAAACGTCAGAACCGTGGAAAGCTGGCCGGATTGGGCAGTGGCCGCAGCGCTCCGCGCCGCATTGATCGCCGCCACCGCCTGCGCGATCGTGACCGTGCCGTCGGAGGCAAGGTAGAGAAGTTCGTCGTCGGCGTCCCAATAGGCGGTGCCGGAGACGTCGGTTG
>JAPORB010000042.1 GCA_026710425.1 Gammaproteobacteria bacterium | reverse complement strand
CCTGTTTCGGTTCACCGGTTTGGCTATGCCGCCCACTGGTCTTGCCGATCGTTTGTCAAACACAAGGATGTATTGGCGGTATTTGACATGGCATTGGAGTTGCTGGCTGAGCATAAGCGCAGTAATGAGCGCAGGAATATGCCAAGGATGGGCGAAGAGTTGGATGAGGGGAGATAGATGATGGATCGCAGGCGATTTTCAGAGATTGTGGAGGATCTGGAAGACTTGATCTCAAAAATGAAGCAGGTGAGTTCTGAATTGGATGGGATTGACTCTCCGTCCCGCCAATACTGGAAGATTAAGGAAGCAATAGATGAAATGAAGTATTTTGTTGAAGCTGTTGAGCGGGAACATGATGAAGATGAAAGTCAGCGGGAACGGCAACGGAGTATGGCAGAAGAAACGAGGGATGATTCGAGGGATGATTGGGGCAGGTAGTTTATGAATGAAGGTTTAACAATGTCGGAGTCGGTTGCCGAGGATAGGCTGGTGCGTTATGTCATCCAGTTTCAGTCGCCGCATCGTGATGACTGGCAGGATTGTGCGGTCGAGAGTTATGCGACTGTCGAGCAGATGCGTAGTCGGGCGATGGGGATGCGGCAGATGTTTGTGCTTGGCACACGCTTTCGAATTGTGCAGTTTGCGGGTCATCAATCCACTTCCGAGCGTTCAATAATTTCGTTGGATGATGCGTGATTATGACCATTAGCCAATGGATTCAGTTGATTGGTTTTATGGGTGTAGTCAGCCCACTGATGTGTGTGATGTTCCTGTGGTGGAAATATCGGTATTTGATAAGAGACGAAGAAGCCAGAATCAAGATAATGTTGAACAGAGACAGGCGTAGATACGATGAGCAGGCATGATAATTCAGAGAAGTCTCCGAGAGAGATGACGAAGGTCAGGGTTGCCCGCAAGCGCAGTTGTTTGAACTGTGACAGTTGCGGCAAGTTTGTGTCAGTAAAGAATTGGCCGCATTGTATTGATGAGCAGCAATTCCCGCTATCTAACATGGGCCAGTAAAATCAGGGGCAGACATCATTCTGGCTGAGATCACCCTCAAATCATTGGCACAAACCCACTGACGACTCTTTAGCGGGAATTGCTGATTGATGAGAATGTCAGGAAGGAATACGAAGAATACGAAGAATCCGAAGCCTCGGAGGCCGCGAGTGGTGTTTATGAGATTTACATTCTGGCCTTGCGGATTCGGGCGTTGTCCCGCTGGCTGGGTATTTTCTCATCAGGGAAATCCGGGATGGCGGATCGTGACAATCAGCTGATGGGTTTGATTGACCGTACGGTTGATGAGGGGCTTGAGGCGATACGGTTGAACAATCCAGAGACAATAAGATGTGCCAATGATTCTTTGGCGGATTGGTGTGAGTTGTTGGAGTTGGCCCGCAGTCGTGGTGAAGGTAAGGGACTGGATGGTGGGAACGATGATGAAAACACCGATTGAAGATTTTGGTGCCTTGATTTTTACGATACTCGGGATCATGCGGAAATCCGCTGATTTGGAGGACTTTTATCGGGGGGTTGGCAGTATCGGCGCGGAAGATGCTGATGTGGTTGATCAGTGGAACCGCAAGTCGGCGGCGGTGCAGGGGGCGTGGCAGAAGACGGTGATTGCGATGATCCTGGCGGATGATTATCGGGGTCGTACGCTGTTACGTGGTGTTCGTCACATGGATTCTGATGTCGTTGAGAATTTTCGCTGGTCGAAGTTAAGGCGCAATGAGCGGATGCTGTGGAATCTTGCGGCTGTCTCGGTGAAGCGATTGAGTGAAGTACAGACGGGCAGTAAGTTTGGTTTTCGGTCTGGTGATCGGGAACTTAATCGTCCTCACTAATTTCCCCTGAATGCAAGCACCGGGGGCTCATCGCTGCGGTGGCAGTAGTGTTGATTGACAAGTGCGAGTTAGTGTGCTATGCTTGCCTTTCAATTCAGTAGTTAAATGGTGTTGGTTGTGCATGAAAAGCGAGAAACAGACAATTGAGAGTCATTGGCAGGTTGATTGTCGGCTACGCCGGGCGCAGGCCAGGCTTGGCCGCGGTGGTGTTCATCGCCCTGGTCGTGGCAAGGGTTCCTATACCCGCAAAAACCACAAAAACCAGCGGGATTAGTCAGTGAAAGTTAAGCTAAACATCAGGAGAATCAGGTCTGTAAGGTAATATGAGCAGAGGTAAGAGGAGCAAGTCCTCAGCGGGCTGTACCCGATTGTCCGTAGCGGAGATGGCGGTACAGGAGGGGATTTCCCGTCAGGGTATGTATCAGCGACTGGCGCGTGAGGGCAGGTCGTTGTCGTTTATGGTTGCGCGCAAGGAGCGGCTGGAGGTGTTGCGTCAGGCGGCCGCCAGGGCGTTGCCGTTGGCGATCAGGTCTTCGATGCCGTGGGCGGAGATTGCGGCGCAGATCGGCTATGAGGGTGATATCACCAGTCTGGCCTGTGCGGTACGGAGATTGGCATCGAGGCGGGGCAAGACATTGCATTCGGTACGCAGACGTACCGTGAGCAGGGCTGCACCCGTAAGGGGCCCGGAAGGTTGATTAACGGCAAGGAGAATATCAATGCGGGTTCTGCATCATTGTCCCAATCGCAATCCCAATCGCAAGATCAAGCTGACGGAAGCTGAATGGAGCTCTCCCGAGCCGACAATTTACATCGGCGGGGCACTGGAAGTTGAGCAGATACTGACTGATCATCCTGAAATCAGCTTTGTGGCAACGCTTGACGATAGAGACGGGACCGAACCTGAAGATCTTTGCCGAGCCATGGGATCGAAGCCGCGTTATCAGAAGTTTCCGATTCGCGATTGGGATTTTCGTGCGGCGGGCGGGTACCATAAGGACATTCCCTCGAAGGAGAATGTCGAACCGGTTTTAACCTATCTTAACGAGTGGGTGGCTGCTGGTTGTCCTTCCATTCTCATTCATTGCGCCCAGGGGCATTATCGGTCGACCACAGTGGGGTTGCTTGCACATACCCTGGCGACTGGAGGTGATCCGGAGCGATCGGCTACGGTGCTAGGGGAAGCGGGGGTGACTGATACCAACTGGGAGATTGCCAGGTTCATTGATCAGCTGGGTAATTTTAATGATGCGTTTATTCGTGCCGCGAGATCGCTTTCGCCTAAATCGGATGCTATTGAAAGGGAGAGTTTGGAGAAAAGTGAAAAGGAGTTTGCGGAAGAGGTACGAAGGCTTGAGTCGGATTTGGAAAAAATGAAGGAGAAATACCTGTATTTGGTAAGGATTAATGAGGAGGGAAGGGAAAACGATGAGTGATCTTCATAAATATCTTCGCCGCATGGCTGACAGCACCAATCGTGAAAAGCCCTATGCTTTCGTTGGTCGGGAGGAAGAACTTGACTTTATCAGGCGAGGGGCAGCTTTAATACCGCCAGAGGGGGGTGTGGGTGGTACTACATTGATTATGGGTCCGCCAGGGACTGGCAAGACTGCTTTGATGGAAAAAGCTGTTGAAAAGTTGCAGACTGCCAATGGCTATCAAACGGCAGTGATAAGAATGGGGAGACTGAAAGACAAAAACTGGGATGTTGAAAGGAATTTTTTGCAAGCCGTAGCGGCCAAGTTGGGCGGTTTCCCTGAACCGATCCAGCCAGAACAGTTTAAGACCAGTTCCTTTGATGTGAATCTGGGTATTCCAAGTTTCGGAGGTGGCAGGAGTCAATCAGTTCAACAGGGGACCTTGCTGCGACTGGATCATGTTAATGATTTGATTGGTTTATTAAGTAAAAAAGGACAAGATGGGGAAGGTTTTCAACCCTTTAATCGGGTAGTCGTTGCTGTTGATGAGATTCAGAATCTACAGCCGAACTCATGGGCCGCAAACCTGCTTGAGCAACTTCACACCCAGTCTGCGCTTCCAATCTATGTGTTATGTGCCGGGTTGGGAAACAGTCTCGATGCCCTTGACCGGGCAGAGGTTTCACGACCTGCGACCAATCATATTTTGCGTCCTCAAAGATTAACCATTGATCAGTCGGA
Organism: Gammaproteobacteria bacterium; assembly: GCA_026710425.1. Classification (GTDB taxonomy): domain Bacteria; phylum Pseudomonadota; class Gammaproteobacteria; order Pseudomonadales; family Pseudohongiellaceae; genus UBA9145. The sequence goes on along the minus strand of JAPORB010000042.1, from coordinate 26,724 downwards.
AAAGTCCGTGCTGGTCGCGCTTGACGATGCGCTTGATCAGGGGGTTGGGCGCGGATTTTCTCAGCAGGAAAACCTTGCGACTCTGATTGCTGATGTCAGTGATGGCTGGCCAGCGCACTTACATACTTACACAAAGGTTATCTTTAAGCAGTTGTTCGCGATGCCGGAGCCGTCATTGGCGTTGTTGGATGTGGATAAGGTGATTGCCGAAGGAAACAGGGATCGGAAAGAGTATTATGACATCAGGATTAAATCTTCAAAGACCCCGGTTCCTGTTATCAAAGCCTTGTTTGATCGTATTTCAAAACATGGGGGGTCGATGTCCATGGATGCTGCATTGAATACAATAGGTAAGACTGGCAGGGCTATGGCGAAGAATCCTGCATACCGCGACAAAGAAAAAGAATGGAAAGAGCATTTTAACAACAACATTGGCAAATGTTACGAGAACCTGCTTCGGTCCGGGGTTATTTCACAAGAGCTTAACGAGGATACAACAATCCCGATTCCGACCTTAACCGGTTATATCGAAGGCAGAAACAGACAGCTGGTTCAGGAACTTGGACCGCTTGGTGAAGGGATGGAAAAGTAGCACTTCCCGCTGTGCTTGAAACCAATGCAATCAACGATCTCAGCAAGTTTTTCCAATGACTATCGTGACCCGGAGGTGGTTGACGAGAATGATCCGGTTTTTATTCAGAGTCAGCTACGTCCCGACCATGAGTTTAGCGGTGAGCGGGCGCGCACCCGCTTTCCCTTTGATGACGATCAGTGCAGTGCGTTCATCTGCCATGTCCAGGGCGGCAGTTCCTACCGGGTGGAGTCGGAAGATGTGCGCGATGCCTTTACCGGTATGGGCCCAAAGGATAAGCGGCGCGACTGGGTTGTCATTGATGTGTTGGGTGAACTGGGCATGGAAGCTCTTGAGCTTAGTCTAATGCAATCCGGTGCCTCACCAAGAGAGATCGCCAGGCTTTACCGAAAGCACCCGCAGGAGATTACCTGGACTGTGGTATGGGTGCTAAATCAATGGTCGGATCATGGTCAGCGCGAGTTGCCTTTTGCCCTGGACAAACTGGCGGCAGTGGATGGAGATCTTTATGATGAATACTTTTTTTAGCGGCAATCAGGTTGATCTTGACGAAGATCTTGTTCCCGCTTTTGATTATGCTGTTGGCCTGTTTGTAAAACATGGTTTCAGGTCAGAGGAATTGCGGTTGGGAGGCGGTACTGCGCTGGCGACACTATGGAAGCACCGACATAGCACTGATATTGATTTTGCTGTGAATGGAAATGTTTTTGATGAGTACCGGCGTGACAACAATGCTTATGCAATCCGTGACGATCTCCGCAATGATCGATCCCAGGGGATTGCCCTATCACAAATCGCCGTGACCAGACACATGATTGGATTTCGTTACCAGGGGGTTCCGGTATCTATGGTGCGATCGCGATTGGATGGGTTAAATGCATTTTCAGAAAAATCCGTGGGTTGTTCAGGAGTACGTCTTGCAAAAACTGAGGCTATATTCACGGGCAAGTGTATTGGTCGCATATTGAAAAAGAGAAAAACGGAAGACAGGGATGGATATGACATTGCTTTTGCCTTAACGAATCATCCTGAGGTATTGCGTCCCGTATTGTCGGGAATTGATCCGATTAGTTCGGAAAAATTGCTGGAAATTGTTGAAGGAGTTAAAGGCAGGATCGGAATGGGCCGTCCGATACTTGTTCCTTGTGATGCGGAGATGGCGAAGGATCCATGGGGAGTTGTTGCCGATAAAATCCCTCAGTTTTTGCGGTTGGACCAGAAATCTGATGAGGGTCGTTAGTGGACCGCGATTGATATTAATGCTCTTATTGACTGCGGCATGCCGGGATCGGGAAGTTGCCCTGATTGTGATTGATCCGATTGTGGCGATTGCTGCGGGTAAGGATGACTACCGACAATCCGATATCCGGGGAGTCCTGGAACCGGTTACCGCTCTGGCTGAAAACACCGAAGCCCCGGTCCAGGGGTTATGCCATTTTGTGAAGCGGCATAATTCCCTCGGATCAACGCCCCTGGATCGGATCGCCGGATCAGGGGCATGGGGGCAAGTTTGCCGGGCCGCTTGGGCTTGCGATAAGACACCGGCTGGCAATGTATTGGCACGGGTTAAAAACTCTTATGGATCGATCGATGGCGGGATCACCTATCGGATCACCGAAACCAATCAATGGGCCGGGAATGCTGAAAATATCCCTAATCTAATTGATGCACACGGTGATGAGGCATCCCGGATATTTGATACGCCAGCAAAACGCAAGGCGGCCGATCGGCTGTTGAATAACGACAATATCAGTATGGACGATATTCTTGAGTCGCACCGGCATTCGACCGTGCTGCGCTGTACGCAACAGCCCGTGGCACTGGCCGCGCAGGACTCAACCACTCTCAACTTTGACACCCTGAAGAAGGCGACGTCGGGGCTGACCACCATCGGTGGCATCGCTCGAGGTATCGTTGCCCATATCAATCTTGCATTTAAACCCGGTTGTCAAATGGGCTGGTTTTTGTGAGACTACACAGGCATTTGGAAATGGCACAAAAACTGTTTGAGGAGGCTCCCTTGCTCACATTACAAGAAAAACAAGCACCGCAATCCCCTGCCTCTTTCGCAATCCTAGTCGCAGGTTTCGGCTTGGCGATTATTGCCTTGCTTCCAGAGCTGGCCGCAGCGCAATTGGAGGAAGTCACTTTTCACAGGGATATTGAACCAATTTTGCAGCGTAGCTGTCAGAACTGTCATCGCCCGGGCGGGGTTGGCCCTATGCCCCTGATTACCTATGAACAGGTGGCACCATTTGCCGGTCTTATCGAATATAAGACTGGTTTACGGGATCGTGCTGGTGCCATGCCTCCATGGTATGTGGAAAAGAATGTGGGCATTCAGCAATTCAAGGATGACCCTTCATTAAGTGATGACGAACTGGAAATAATCTCGCGCTGGGCACGTTCAGGTGCTCCCAAGGGTAATCTTGGAGATGCGCCCGAACCTCGTGTGTTTGATGATAGCGTTAAGTGGGCCGCTGGCGAGCCTGATCTCATTGTGGTTCTGGATGATGTCACCAAACTGGCGGGCACTCCGGATTGGTGGGGTGAATTGCCCCGCGTGCCCATCGATCTGGATGAGGACCGCTATGTGGCCTCTGTGGAAGTCGTCGAAGTGAATGATGTGCCTAAATCCGGCACTGGCCGTGAAACCGTGGGTGGCCGCTATATCTTCCACCATATGATTTGGCGTACTGAGGTCCACGACGAAAACGGTGATCCCATTGAGGGTCAGAATACTAACTGGCCGGTTCATGAGGTCGGTCGCAATCCAGATATTTTCGATCCAAAGGGCGGTCGCCTGTTACGCGCCAATTCGGTTTTTGCCACCGACTCAGTCCATATGCATTCCAATGGTCGGGATACCATAGGTCACCTGGAAATCGGGTTCCGTTTTCACCCCGAGGAATATACCCCTAAATACGAGCGCACAACCTTGGGGTTGGGCAATGGCGTGGATATCAGTATTACCGGCAATCGAAAAGACCAAGAGCTTCATGCCTATACGGTGCTGGAAAAGCACACCAAGATAATCACCTTTGAGCCTCATTTACATGCGCCGGGTGAGCGCATGTGCATTGAGGCAATCTGGGGTTATTCGGTCGAGACCCTCTCCTGTGTTGGTTATGATCACAATTGGGTTCGGGGCTATCCGTATCAGGATGACCATACGCCTTTGCTCCCGAAGGGAGCCATCGTTCATATCATCGGATATATGAATAATACCGAGAGCAATCCCAATGTGCCTGACCCGCGCAACTGGCAGGGATCAGGCAATCGTTCTGTGACCAATATGTTCATTGATCTTGGTATTCGCGTGTCGATGACAGATGAACAATTTTTTGAGGCCATGGAATTACGGCGCCAAGCGTTGGATCTGGGACCCAATGATCATGTAATCGGCTGTCCGCTTTGCGGTGCACCCCTGGTGCAGACTTTTCCCGATAACGTAGTCAGTGATGCCAAGGCTGGCGGCGGCTAGCTAAATTCATCCACTGCAACATTACGTTGGTTTTGAGAATTCTGGCATTCTCCACCACTGGACAGAACCGAACAGGCTTCAACCTTGCCTTCATGGTAAAAGATGTCGCTACCTGCAATGTCTCACTCTGACTCCGACATTCACCCACTTGCTTTGTGCCTGCCCAACCAACACTGGCTGAACTCTCATGCCTAGACTTTTTGTTCTAATTGCAGTTTGCTTCCTTATGGCATTGGAAAGTGTATTTGCTACTGCCGCCGATAGTGAGTTTGTATTCTATTCTCCACTGGCTGAAGACTGGTATGAAAAAGGAAACTACTTCAAGTGGATTTCCACGACAGTCAATAACAACAATGCATCAGTGGATGTGTTCTATCGAACCTTTGGTGATCAGTCCAATTCTGCATTGGTGTTGGTCCATGGTTTCCCCACCTCAAGTTTCGATTACCAGGCTTTGATTCCCCTGCTTGTTGATGATTATTTCATTGCCATCCTGGATTTTCCGGGCTCCGGTTTCTCAGACAAGCCTCTCAACGGATTTTCCTACATGCTTGAAGACAATGCGCGTTTGCTTGATTACTTTGTGCGGGAGATTGTTGAACTCAGGGACTTTGCCCTGTACACCCATGATCGTGGTGTAAGTATTGGTCTGGCCTTTCTTGGCCATTACCTTGAGAATCCGGATCCACCCTACCGGATCAATTACCACTTTCTCTCCAATAGTGGCATGTATCTCCCTCTGGCCAATTTGATGCCCTTTCAGATTGCGATCCTTGATCCGGGGCGAGAGGAACAAGTCATTGCTGCTCGCAAGGCGCAGCCAAGGCTGACTGAGGGCGATCCGATAGCCGTAGCCAATGCAGATATTTTCAAATTCAATGATGGGGATAGTGCCATCGTGCAGGTGGGAAAGTACTTGCTAGAGCGTGGTGAAAATGAAACCCTCTGGCTGGAGAATTTGCCCAAAAGTCCTGTACCTGTTGCTTATCTTTGGGGGTTGCTGGATGTGGTCAACCCCATTCGTATCCCTAATTATGTCTGGTTGACCTACCTCAACGAGCGTAAAGCGGAGAGTTCTTTCTGGATACTGCCGACCGCCGGCCACTACCCTCAGAGGGATAATCCGCAGGAAGTGGCGAAAGTGATCCGGCTGACCTTAAGCGGTGGGGTGCCTTCCCCAGACGGTGAGAATGCATTCATGCGAGACTACAGCAGCAAACGGGAAGCTGAGGATGCAGTCTATGTCGGACACTCATACCCGGGAAATTCTCGATTCCCTTGGTCAGACCTCTATACGCCTGAGGGTTATATCAGACCCTGATGGTCTTATTGTCTCTTTATTTCCAGATTCACTGGATATCTGATTATCGCTAATCTGGTGTTTCAGTTGTTTATGACTTATGCTTGTGTAGGTGAAAATATTGATTCTAGGAATTAATATTTCAGGTTGGCAGAGTTACCTATCTCTGTATGTGAAGCAAGGGGCAGCCTACTACTGAGCACAATTAGCTAGGCATAGAAGATCAATTATGGATGTGAAGGAAGCTGCAAAAGGTGGTAAAAAATATCCCACCGAGATTTATTAAATATGCCGACTGAGCCATTTGACCTAGTGGAAGTTGTATTAGAAAAAGCTGATAAGATATGGAAGATATCTATCGGATTTCCCCTAGAGGGTTTAATAACACGAAATATGAGAAGAGAAATTGGGTTGATGGCAGTACTTGAAGATATTAATGCAAATGCATAAAATATCTGGAAGTAACGGTTTATAAATATTAATGGCCGATGATGGCACAGGGTTGGTTAAGGTATTGACTAATCAACATAATATTAATCAGTTCTGATTTGTCAAATCCATAGTGGTATCAGCTAATGAGAATCAGTTTACTAATGGTTTGGACTTTTAAGAACCGGCAACGATAACTGTTAGTAACTTGCTATCCTTTTAAGAATGGGTGGTTTGAAAACCAAAATCCCGGAGTTTCTGTAGTATTTCCTCACTCTGCTGTGTGTCGCGGGTTTCCACTGTCAGATACAGATCGGCATCTTTTACTGGTACATTGGGAAACATGCGTTGATGAGACACTTCCAGAATGTTTCCACCAGCATTGCCAATTATTTCGGTGATATCTGACAGGGTACCTGGCAGATCTGTGATTCTGATTTGGTAACGAACGATACGTCCTTTGCGTACCAGTCGGCGCATCAGCACTGAGGCAAGAATACGCGAATCAATATTGGCACCACAGAGAAACACTCCAGTTTGAAGATTGCTGAAATGACTGGGGTGACTCGCAACCGCCGCAAGGGCCGCCGCCCCGGCACCTTCGGTAACGGTTTTCTCAACTGTAATCAGCTGGTTAATTGCCTCTTCTATTGCTTCCTCATTAACCAACACAATGTCATCCACCAGTTCCCGGATAATGGACATGGTGAGCTGACCAGGTTCCTTGACTGCTATGCCTTCGGCAATAGTAGAGCCTTGCAGAGATTGTGGCTTGTCATGGAACAGCTGATAGGCACTAGCATAGGATTCCACTTCGACACCAATAATCTTAATGTCAGGCTTGATGGTCTTGGCGGCAATGGCATTACCGGCAATCAGGCCGCCTCCGCCGATTGGAATTACCAGCACCTGGAGATCAGGGTTTTTAGCCAGCATCTCCAGAGCCACGGTTCCCTGCCCTGCAATAATCTGCTCATCATCGTAGGGGTGAATCAGCACCAGGTTCTCAGATTTAGTGAGTTCCCGAGCATACACACCTGAATCATCCAGTGTTATGCCATGCAGTTTGATATGTGCACCGAAGTTGCGAGTATCTTCCACCTTAACATTAGGAGTATTTCTGGGCATGACCACTGTGGTTGGAATATCCAAGAGTTGTGCATGATAGGCAACGGCCTTGGCATGATTACCCGCCGACATGGTAATGACTCCCCTTTTCTTCTCCTCATCAGACAACTGCAACAACTTGTTAAGGGCACCGCGTTCCTTGAAGGAAGAGGTGAACTGCAGATTTTCAAACTTCAGCCAGATGTCAGCACAAAGAATATTTGAGAGGGTTACAGATTTTTCGAAGCGGGTATTGACGATGGCCGACTCAATACGCTTGGCGGCCTGCTGGATATCGTCGAATGATGGTGGTGTGGCTGGAGAACTCATTACAATAGATCAGTTTTGAGGGTACAGTTGCCTATGAAGGTCCGACTTAATGATAGTTTATCCGGCTAGTTGATGTCATCAAAGCGGAAGTATGGCAGTTTGAAGGCGGGCTGGGTTCTTACGATGGTTGGATCTGGATCAAGACGCTGACCAGTAACGCCCTTTTCATCGTATGCCATCTTGTTAACCACATAGCGCATGGACTCAAGACAAGCCTTGTCCCGATCATTGCCTTCGATGACCAGCCAGGGATTATCCGTGGTGGAGGTGCGCTTGAACATCTCTTCCTTGTATTGAGTGTATTCATCCCACTTGGCTTGGGCTAGTGCATCCACAGTGCTTAGTTTCCATTGCTTCAGTGGATTAGTCTTGCGCTCATCAATGCGTTTTGCCTGTTCATTCTCATCGATGGAGAACCAGAACTTAATGATATGCATGCCATCTTCTTCCAGCATCCGTTCCAGCAGGACAACCTGTTCTAGGAAGATCCTGTACTGCCGCTGTGTACAAAACTCCATGACCGGTTCCACAACAGCACGGTTGTACCAGCTGCGGTCGAAGAAAACAATTTCACCTGGATTTGGCAGTTCCTTGATATAGCGCTGAAAGAACCATTGCTCGGATTCCTGTTGTGTAGGTTTGGCCAGAGCCACGATTCGATAGTAGCGCGGGTTGAGGAAGCGCACGAATCGCATAATGGTACTTCCTTTGCCTGCGGCATCCCGTCCTTCAAAGATGATCAGCAGGCGACTGCTAGTTCTTTGGATGGATTTCTGCAGGCGTACCATCTCCTCCTGCAAATCCAGGAATTCCTTGTCATTTTCCAGTGCAAACAGCATCTGATGGCTACGGATCCAAAGTAGGGGGAAGGAATGTTATCAAAATACTGATGCAGCTGTGTGAAAGATTATTTTTTCGCATAGATTAGTCTCTGGAGGAATCAAAACTTGGTATGCACCGTGTCAATGCTTTCACCTTTAGTGGCTATATCTAATTAGGTATTATGTTCCATGCTTGAAGATGATTTTCTGTTGCGGTTTGATTAGAAACCATATTTCAAAGGTAGCCTTATTCGGGCGGATTATCGTAGAAAAAAGCTTGAAACTACGGCACAATTATACGCCTCAATGCATGCCATTCGACAGATTATAAAGGACATAAGATGAACAGAATTCGATATAACTTGATGACTTGGCTTTCCATCCTCAGTCTGATGCTGGTAATAACCCCAAGGCTTAATGCTGAGGACTGGCCAATAGAGCCACCAAAAGAGGCACCTACGGACTGGGGGCCCGTGTCGCTTAATTTTGAGGAGATTGACTACCCATGGCCGGTTCAGTATCTGGAGTTGCGTCGTTATGGCGAGAAGATGCTGATGGCTTACATGGATATTCCGCCCGAGGGACGCGCCAATGGGAAAGTCGTATTTTGGCAACATGGCCACAATTTCTACTCGGAACCTTATGAGGACAGTTTTCGTCGACTGGTGGCAGCCGGATTTCGAGTTATTGCCGTTGACCGCATTGGCTATGGCAAGTCGTCCAAGCCATTGATTCCCTATAATCTCAATTTTGTCTCAGCTAACATGAAGGCTTTGATGGATTCACTGGGCGTTGACAAAGTAGCTGCTGTAGGTCATTCCATGGGGGGAATGGTGGTGAGTCGTTTTTCCATGCTCTATCCGGAAAGTGTGAGTCATGTGGCGATGGTGAATCAGATCGGTCTTACCGACTTACGTCAGAGCCGTTCTTGGCGAGACCCACTGGCGACTGATCCATCTGTTCCAAGTTATCAGTCTATTTTGCGTGGACATACACGTTATTACCCGACTACCTGGCCGCCACAGCATCTGGAGTATGTGCGGCGACAGTATGGTCAGACACTAAGTGGCGACTATCCACGATTTGCACGAGTACGTGCTATGGTCAGTGACATTTTGTACAACGATCCGGTGGTCTATGACTGGCAGCACATCAATACCAAGACACTGGTAATTGGAGGTGAAGAGGATGATCTAGCGGATGACTTTGTGGCAAGGGTGCAGCATGTGCATAGTGAGTTACCCAATTCTGCTCTACACCTATACCCTGGGATCGGACATAACCCCCAAGTGGAAATTCCTGAACAGTTTCATGCCGATCTGATTCGCTTTATGGAATCCGATCCTGATGAACCTGCCAGCGAGTGGCGATAAAGTCCTTTTCTTGTGCTGAGACAGACTCGGAGCCTAGCAGCAGGCCACTTCCGGTCAGTTACGAACACCAGTCAACTGAAGCTTAGCGGGTTCCTTACTCATATCAACTATGAGAATTTCGTTCACATCAACTGGAATACTGCTTTGCTTGATTCTGCTCGGCAGTTGCACCAGCAGCCCCCAGCAGGGTGCGGCCTCGGTCGGTTATGGTCAAGGCTTGGCCAGCAGGTTGGGTGCTACATTGCAGAGCTTTCCTGTTGGACAATTCCGATTGCACTATGCGGAGGCGGGTCAAGAGGGGAAACCAACTGTGGTGTTTATTCATGGGACTCCGGGGAGCTGGCGTGCACTGGGTCGACTGTTGGGTCATTCACAGCTTCGCTCAGAAGCGCGGCTGATAGCTGTTGATCGTCCCGGTTGGGGTGGTTCAACGTTGCTAGACAAGGAGGCTGAAGGGAGTTTTGCCGCTCAGATAAAACTGATGGCACCGCTGTTGCAGCGACTGAAAGCAGACTCTGGCGATCAGGCATTGATCTTGGTGGGGCATTCTTTGGGTGCATCCTATGCTCCCTACATCGCCTGTCAATATCCAGATCTGGTGGATGGTATTCTGATGGCAGCAGGTGCTATTGACCCAGAACTAGGCAAACCACGCTGGTACAACTATGCTGCCAGGGTATGGCCAATATCTAGCCTTATTGATGCTGGGCTACGCAAAGCCAATATTGAAATATGGGGAGTACATTCAGCTCTGATGGAACTGGAATCATGGTGGAATACAGCGTCGATTCCCATGATCTACATGCAGGGTGAAGAGGATGAGCTAGTTGATCCGGGTAACCTTGATTATGCCGAAACCATGTTACCGTCAGAGCATACCCGGGTTGTTCGCATCCCTGATCAAGGGCATTTTGTTCATCGTCAGCAGGAACAGTTGATAGTCGAACTTACTCTTGAATTACTGGAGTTAACCAAAGGTAGTTGAGTCATTTATTACCACCTTTTATCTGTTGCAGATTATTCCCATCATGATTGTCTAGGCAACATCTGGGCAATGTTATTTCAGGGGTATACCGAGAAGAAGTATCGAAAAAGAAGTGCTAATAACTTGTAGCAAGACTGTTATTTGGTGGACGGTGTGTTTAATCTTAGGAATAATTATTCACCAAACCGTTATTGATCTGGTAAATATGATAGCGAGTTAAGAATTGATATCCGAAATAGATTTTGGTGAAGGTTTCCATTTTGGAATTAATAGCAGGAAGAACTAACTGATGTCTTTGCAAAAAAGTGGATACCATCGTATCGGTTTGTCTCTCTTTGCATTTTTTAATCTGCTTTTGTGGTTTACACCGAGTATGCCTCTACGTGCCGAGGAAATTCTGGTGGCAACCGCTTCAAACTTTGCGGTACCTATGGAGCAGATTACGACCGACTTTGAACGGCAGTTCGGGCATAATGTTACTTTAGTCTTCGGTTCCTCAGGACGGTTATTTGCCCAGATTCAACATGGAGCACCTTTTCAGCTTTTCCTTTCCGCTGATCAGGAAAAACCAGCAGCTCTGGAATCGGCAGGGTACATTGTTAATGGTTCCAGATTTACCTATGCCCGTGGACATTTGGTACTGTGGAGCAACGATATTGAAAGAGCGATTGAGGGGCCAGCGGCCCTGCAGCAGGACTGGTCAAGACTGGCACTTGCCAACCCTGAACTGGCACCTTATGGACGGGCGGCTCAGGAAGTGCTTACCAGGCTCGGCTTGCTGGAATCGACAAGATCGCGCTGGATCATGGGAGAGAACATTGCTCAGGCCTACCAATTTGTAGCAACAAGCAATGCAGATTTGGGCTTTGTTGCACTTTCTCAGCTAGTGGGCGGAGAAAGCGGCTTTCCCAACCGGGGCTGGTTGGTTCCTACCGAATATTATGGACCGATTCTACAAGATGCTGTGCTGCTAACTTCAGCTCAATCATGTGCTGCCTGTCGGCAGTTATTTGATTATTTGCAGTCGGAACCTGTCCAGCAGCAATTAACCAGGTTTGGCTACTTGCGCCCATGAATAATAGTCCCGATCAGCTCAACCGTTCACCATACCTAACAGCCAGGTTCTTTCTGTCCTTGACCTTAAGCTGAGGGGGCTTAAGGTCTTCACTGAAGATTTTCGTAAAGTTATTTTTGGTGTATTTTTTGCGTAACCTCGGTAAACTTGCACTCTGCCCATTGCTCTCTTTGAGGAGAAAACTGATGAGAAACACTTTTGGATTTGCGGCACTGCTCAGCAGTGCAATACTGATTCTGCCTGGTCTGGCCAGTGCTCAGTGGTCGCTGAACAATGAGGAATCGACCCTGAGTTTTACAACCGTGAAGGCCGACCATCTGGCAGAGGTGCATACCTTCGATATGCTCTCCGGTGCAATCGGTGATGATGGTGCAGTGGCAATCAGCATTGAGCTGGCCAGTGTCAACACGCTGATACCCATTCGTAATGAACGCATGCAAGCCATGTTGTTTGAAACCGAACTGTTTCCCGAGGCAACAATTGAAGCCGATATCGATTTGGAAAGTTTGGTTGAAATGGAAGCAGGACAAAGTGAGTCCATGCAATTGAATTTCAATCTCAGCCTGCATGGTGAGACCCGGCCTTACACGGCAGAAGTCAGGGTGACCCGATTGGCGGAAGGTCTGGTGGCTTCAACCCTGAAACCGATACTTGTTACAGCCGAGGATTTTGAATTACAAGATGGAGTTGAGGCTTTGCGTGATGTGGCTGGTCTGCCCAGCATCAGTCGCGCCGTACCTGTCAACTTTTCTGTCCAGTTCGATCAGGGTGAATGACCAGGATCAGATTGCAGAAACAAGTGCCAAATGCCAGCGGCACCCGAGCAAAAATGATTTGCCGATAACTCCAAACTAAGATTAAGAGTCCCACCTTTCCAGAATGTTCGGGCCGGACCAGCGTAAAGTGATAGCCCAGAGTCAGGGCAAAGCGTAAATTACGAGTGCTGGTTCGGCCGACGGAGTTTTCAACCCTCCTGAATCGGCAAGGAAGCCGTTGATCAGACCATAGAGTGTACCGATAAAGCGGCTCGGTTGACCTCGTATGATCGCTAAATACTGCTTGCCATCAACAGCATAGGTAATTGGAAATGATGAAGGCAAATGCTGCAAATCAGCCTGCCAGAGTTTTTCACCAGTCTCCGCATCAAAAGCCTTTAGACTTTCGTCCAAAAACCCAGCAAACACCAGACCGCCATCTGTAGACAGGGTTGCGGTAGTTGGGGGTGTTCTCTCTTTTGCAGCCCACCCCATTTTCAAATTGTTCATATCGATCGCCTGAAGCCGCCCAAATCTACCATCGGAATCCGGTCTCGGGATGGCCTCTGTTGCAACACCAGTGCTGAGCAGAAAACCATTATTACCCATCGGACCATAGTTCATACATAATTCAGAAACAGGCAGGTAAAGCATATTGGTGTTGCTGTTAAAGGATCCCGATTGCCAGTTTCGACCACCGAGCATAAAAGGGCACAGAGTTGCACTGCGCTCTGCATTGGGGATGGTGTCGGGATGCATGGTCTTGTCGCCTGTAAGCGGATCAACAGCATCGATCATGTTTTGCACACCCGCATCCACTGAATCCAGATACTGGCCAGTGGCGGCATCAAGCACATCATAAAAAGCCATCTTGCCAGCTGTGAAAACCACCCTGCGATTCTCACCATTAATTTCCAGATCAGCCAGTTGCCGTTCATAGGCCCAGTCAAGATCCCACTGATCATTGGGCAAGTGCTGAAAATACCAGACCATCTCGCCTGTTCGTGGTCGCAGCGCAAGGGTAGTGTTAGTGAACAGGGCATCATTGCTGACACCGTCAATTCCCAAATCTTCCAGCAGAGGAGCTGTGTCATAGGTAGGCGCAGTACCAAAATACGCCAAGTCGAGTTCGGGATCATAGCTGCCAGGCATCCAAACCGAGCCGCCACTGCGGTCTTTGAGTGGTAGATTGTTCCAGCTATTGCCACCTGGGCCATCGGGCCGTGCAACGGTATGAAAGCGCCAGTGCTCCTGACCAGTTTCCAGATCAATGCCGAGAATCAGTCCTCCCTCTGCAACCATGGTGGCACCAACGCCCTGCAGTATCATATCGTTGGCGACCATCGGTGCACCGCGCAGGGAATAATAGCCGGGTCCTTTGGGATCGTATGGCACTTCAATAGCCAATTCCCACAATAACTCACCACTTCGTGCATCCAGGGCCACCAGATCAAGATCATTATGAGGCACAATAAGTTTGTCTTGATGCAGGGCGATTCCAATGCGTCTTCCGTCCTGAACTTCCGAGTCATGCTGGTACTGCCATAGCTGACTTCCGTCTTGCGCATCAATGGCGCGAAGAATATTTTTGGTGTCGGCAATATACATAATGCCGTTGTTCACCAAGGGTGTAGTCATATTTCCGCCTTGACTCAGGGGTAGGCTCCAGGCCAACTCCAGCTCTGACACGTTTTCCCGGTTAATTTGATCCAATGCGCTATGCCCACTGAGATCATAACTGCCGCGCCACATAAGCCAGTCCTCGGCTCCCGGTGACAACAGGTGTTCATTGGTTACTGTCGGGTAATCAGCAATAATCGACCCGGACGGCTGTGCAGCAAGGTTGCTGATGAGTAAGCTGAGACTGAGCAGAGCAGCGAGGCGCGGAAAAAATTCGCCAGATTCATGTGATTGATGGTTTCGGAGGCTCATAGTGGTTGCCTGAGGTTTTATTGAGTTTACCACTGCACAAGTTAGCACTGACGGATACTCAGGTCTATATATTTGAATAATTACAACCTGATAGTTAAGCAGTTCCCACTCACACTGGGAATGAGGGCATAGAGCAGGATTAAAGAACATTCATGTGATTTTGGCCTGCCTTGATCTTCCATGGTCAGCGTTCATAATGTGGTTGCAATGAATCAGGATTTTTCCACAACCAGCTCAATTTCAATGGGATTTCCCCCTTGCCGGGGAGCACCATGACAAAGAATACACAAAGTTTGAGCTATGCCAGTGGTGCAGCTAAACGCCCTCTGCTGGGAGACACGATACCAAGTTTTTTCGACAAGACTATTGCCCGCCATGGGCAGCGCGAGGCGGTGGTTTGCTGCCATCAGGATATTCGTTGGACTTACCAGGAACTGGCCGAGCGGGTCAACCAACTGGCGAAGGCTTTCATTGCCGCTGGCTTCAGCAAAGGGGATCGAATCGGAGTATGGTCGCCCAATAATGTGGAATGGCTGATTACTCAGTATGCATCCGCCAAGGCTGGACTAATTCTAGTCACTATCAATCCGGCCTACCGAGTTCATGAACTGGCATATGTGCTGGAACAATCCGGCCTCAGTGGGCTGCTTGTGCAAAACCGCTTCAAAAGCTCCGACTACATCGGCATGTTGCAGCAGCTGTGCCCGTCTCTGGCCAGTGCCAGGGCTGGCGATTTACAGGCTGACCGATTTCCCAAGCTCACTCCTGTAGTCTCATTCTCGGCAACAGCAGAAACTGGGATTTATGACTGGAAAACTTTTCTGGCACTGGCTGAATCGGTGAGCGATAAGGTGCTTCTGAGGTGTCAGATGGCCCAAGACATGGACGATCCAGTCAATATTCAGTACACCAGTGGAACCACTGGATTTCCCAAAGGGGCTACTCTGAGCCATCACAACATCCTGAACAACGGCTATTTTGTTGCGTCAATAATGAACTTTACTGAACAGGACAGGCTAGTGATTCCGGTGCCTTTGTACCATTGCTTTGGCATGGTGATGGGAAATCTCGGTTGTCTCACCCATGGATCCTGTGTGATCTATCCTTCCGAGAGCTTTGAGCCGGAAGCAGTGCTCAAGGCTGTGCAAGAGGAACGGGCCACTGCCCTGTTTGGCGTGCCGACCATGTTCATCGCCGAGCTGGCATTGCCGAATTTTATGGAGTTTGACCTTGGCACCTTGCGGACAGGAATCATGGCGGGAGCACCCTGCCCAGTTGAAACTATGAAGCAGGTCAATGAACTGATGCACATGACAGAAGTCGAAATTGCCTATGGAATGACCGAGACCAGCCCAGTGAGTTTTCAGACTCGCACTGACGCACCTTTGGATAAACGCATTAGCACCGTAGGCCGGGTTCATCCTCATGTTGAGGTAAAGATTATTGACCCGGATACCGGTATTACACAGCCAGTAGGAGAAATGGGCGAGCTATGCACCCGTGGTTATTCGGTGATGCTGGGTTACTGGGAAAACGAGGAGGCAACTCGGGCGGCTATTGATAACATGGGCTGGATGCACACGGGTGATACTGCGCTAATGGATCATGGGGGCTATGTAAACATAGTAGGACGCATCAAAGACATGATTGTACGGGGTGGGGAGAATATCTATCCGCGGGAAATAGAGGAGTTCCTGATGACTCATAAGGCCATTGAGGCTGTTCAAGTCACTGGTGTGCCCGACCCAAAATTCGGTGAGGAGATCGTCGCATGGATAGCCGTCAAGACTGGAACCCCAGTCACGGAAGACGACATCAAGGCCTACTGTCGTGGCCGTGTCGCTCATTACAAGGTGCCGCGCTACATTCGTTTCTGTGACGAATTTCCTATGACGGTGACAGGCAAGGTGCAGAAGTACAAGATGCGGGAGATAAGTGTGCAGGAGTTGCAACTTGAGGAATTTGATACGGCCTGATTCGGGTGGACAGTCCATTGAGCAGGCGTTTACTGCACGAAGTATTCTCCAATTTGTCTCAAGCCCTGGTGACCATCAAAACATCCGGTAAGATTGCAAACCAGACCCATCACCACGCCTGCTTCAGGATTGACCATAAACAGGGCTGTACCACCCACGGAACCTCCCGTGTGCCCGAACCAGGAACCGTCTTCATAGAAATCAACCCAACCCAGACCGTAATTTTGGTCGGCAATCTCACCATCGGGTAGTTGCGGTGGACTGAGTAGCAGCGTCAGGGTTTCATTCTTGATAATGCCACTATTGAAGACACCGAATCCAAACCTCACCAGGTCGGAAGGGGTTGACAGAAACCCGCCGCCAGCCAATTTATAGCTATTGTCAACTGCTGGAGCATTGATGAGCTGGTCTCCGCGTCGGTAGTAGGGTGCTGCCCGGTTCATAATGATGTAGTCAGTGTGGTCTGCCACGGTTTCGATCAACTGCAACGGACTCCATACCGATTCTCGCATCAAGGTCAGGAACTTTACCCCACTGGCCTTTTGCAGTACTGCACTGAGTAGGTTGTAGCCATAGCTGGAGTAATAATACTGTTCGCCGGGGGCAGCAATTAGCGGATCGTTGGAGAATATTTCCAGCCCATCCACCACATTGTCGTAGTGTCGGGTGATTAGATTGTCAGAGCCGTCTGGCAGGTAGTGCCGTATACCGGCGCGGTGCGAGGCCAGCAGCCTCAGAGTAACAATCCCCTTTTCCTTAATGGGAAAAGTGGGTAGATAGGTCTGAATCGGTTCGTCAAGGTTTATGACTCCACGCTCGTAGAGTTGCGCCATGGCGATGGAGGTCATGGTTTTCGAGATGCTGCCAATGCGGAACCTGGTTTCAGTGTTTACCGGAACCTGATGCTCAACATTGGCAAAGCCAAAGCCTTCAGCCCAGACAAGTTCGCCATCGACTCCGACTGCAACAGATACGCCAGGTGCACCTGCAACCATCAACATCTCAATTTCGGCACGAGCGGTATTAATAGCCCTGTGGTAGAGCGATGGGGATTCAACTATGTCAAATTTGCTGGCCAGACTACTTTGACCTGATGCCTTCGCAGTCGGGAGACAAAGCCCCAAAACCAGCAACAAAGCAGATAAGGCGGCAAGTAATGATAGGGCTGGCTGCCCGGGATACACCAGCAGTTTCTCAGTCAGATTGGTTTTGTTCAGTCTGAAAAAATTTGTGCACATATTTGTTGATTCTGAGTGTGAAAAAGCACTTAATCTTGCCGACTAAATTATTCCAGGGTGTTTATTATTCAGTCTGTTTAGGAATGTCTCAAACCTGAATGGCTTTGAAAGCAGCTGGTTTTTGGCCCTTACCGCCTCGGTCAAAAACCAAACCGATTGCGTAAATCGGCTCTTTACGTCTGCGGTACTTGTCTGCATAACCTGTGTTTACAATCTGTTCAATCGCCTTCCCGGCGGCTAGCTCAGCCTTGCGTATATCATCTGTATTGTCAATCATCTTGAACTCAAACAGGAAGACCTGACTGTTTATCAGTAGAATCAGGTCAGAGCGACCATGCTGAGTGGCATCCTCAACCCGAACATCCAGTCCGTTCGCTTCAAATACAACATGCAGCATTGAAATATACCAGGCTTCATATCTTGCAGGACTATTTTTGCCTTGCCACTGGTAGGGAATTCCTGCATAGAGGGAACGCAAGTCCTTGATAAATCCGTTGAAGTCATGCGAAAGCAGCTGGTCGCAGAGGGTATCCGCAAGTTGCCGGACTCCTGCATTATTTTTGGTAACAAAGTTAAAGAGTCCGCGATTTAGGCTTTGACGAACCTCAAGATTGGGATAGTCAAGAGTATATAGTGTTTCCGGACCACTTGAGTCTTCTGCGGTGATTGTCAGGTAACCGGTCTGAAAAAGAAGTGCTTTGATGTCAATACAATCGATATCGAAGGCTGTAATCAAAGCCTCGCTAGCAACATAATTCTTAAGTTGCATAAGGCTGAGACCCTCTTGCAATAGCAACTGTATAAGGAAGTTGGGGCTGGCTGTTTTAAACCAATGGGCTTTGAATTTTCTTTCATTAAAAAGGTGGAGAATGTCGTGAGGGCTATAGAGTTTTTCTTCTCCCAGCCAGTTATAGCCATTATACCATTGACGAACTTTGTCTCGATCAAGACCTTCCAGCTCCTGAGGGAAAACTGTATCCAGATCATGGTCAGTAAAGCCGCATAGAGTGGCAAATTCGGGGTTAAGGCTAATATCAGTGAGAGAATTGAGCTCTGAGAACAGGCTAACCTTGGAGAACATGCTGACACCAGTGACAAAAACGAAGCGGACATACTTATCATTGTTTTTGATTACACTATAGAGACTGCGAATATCTTTATGGTTTGCATCCAACAACTGCTTGTTGTCGATTACATCAAGCATAGGCTTATCGTATTCGTCTATCAACACCACAACCTGCTGACCGGTTTTGCGAAACAATCTTCTTAAGAGGCTAGAAAACCGCTCTGGACCCGAGCAGAGTTCCGGTGGTGGCTCAAGGCCAGAATCAGCTTCGTTCTCCTTAAGTTGATAGGCGATGTTTCGGTCAAGGCCACCTGTTTCATGATATTTTCCATTGTCAAAACTCATTCGAACCACTGGATAATTGACAGACCAATCCCAGTCATTGTGTATGGCAAGCCCTGTAAACAAAGGCTCGTTACCCTCGAAAAGCTCCTGTAGGGTATCCAGCAATAAACTTTTACCGAAGCGGCGCGGGCGGGACAGGAAATAAGAGTCTCCTGCATCAATCAAATGTTTGATATGCGGAGTCTTATCTACGTAGTAACAGCCTCGGTTACGTATTTTTTGAAGAGTATGAGTCCCCAAGGGTAGTTGATGTCTGGCCATAACTTTGAATGCTTTGAGTACTCTATTTCTGACATTCTACCAAACTCTAGAATGGTGACGAAGCTATCGCCTCAGCCACCTTTTACATGTACATGAAAGGGGTTCTGCTGCAGTCTATGAACAGCCAGAGCTGTATTCATACCTTCAAGTAGCAGCAATAAATTGCTACTCAGACCTCTGGAAAAGACTCCCTACTAGAAAATTGCAACAGATCTGTCTTGTACTATGGACATGTCTTGCCATTCACGCTTCTCTATACTCTCATCTCACTAAGCACAAAATATAGGTCATCAATCTGATAAGTCATAAGATATTTAGACAGATTTGTTCCACATCAAGCATGCGACAATCTGTCTCTAACCATACACTGTATGTCGAGCTATTATGAAACAGCAATCTATTCCAAAGTCAAAACTGCTTAATCGGAGCATCTAATCCATGAGAATCCTTTTTCTGTTCCTGGTTATCGCTCTTGCCTTTATGGCCCTTTATGGCCAAGAGGGGGCACCTAATATCCGCGGTGAACCATGGCCTCTTGATCCAGCTTGGGAGATGCCTCGCACTGAATATGGACATCCGAACCTGCAGGGAGTCTGGTGGTTTGGTTCCCGTACACCTTTGCAAAGACCTGTCTCGCTTGAGATGAAGCAAAGTTACACGCTCGAAGAAGCAACTGAGATTGAGCGTAGAATGCAGCAACGACTGGATCAACAGGCGGCACCGTTGGATCCGGATCGAGGAGCTCCAGAGCAGGGTGCCAGGATCGGGCAGGAAGCAGACGACTCCTTTCTGGGGCACTGGCAAAAACCGACACTGCTTCCGGTCAATGATGAATACCGCACTTCAGTAATCATTGATCCGCCAGATGGTCGTCTGCCGGTCCGTGAAGACTTTCAGGACTTTCATGCCAGAGTACGGATTTCAGGATTGAATATGACCGATGGACCGGAAGGGCAATCGCTATCAGGTCGTTGCCTGATGTTCGGTGCAGTTATACCGAACCTCACCCCATTGATGATGAACCCACATATGCAGATCATACAGACCAGAGATTATGTGGTGATTATGTCAGAGATGATTCATGATGCACGGATCATTCGGCTGGATGAAAAGCATTTGGAATCGGCCATTCCGAAATGGATGGGTGACGCGATAGGAGGTTGGGAAGGAGATACTCTGGTGGTGCATTCTAGACACTTTCGTCCCGAACAAAGCTCTCGAATGTTCATGCCGTTATCCAAAGACCTGGAGATCACTGAGCGATACACCTTGGTTGGTCACAATGAGATTCATTATGTCTTTACGGCTGAAGATCCCCAAGCGTTTACCCAATCCTTTACTGGTGAGCGGATAATATCGCGAAACGATCCGGGAGAGTTTGTGTATGAGTACGGCTGCCATGAGGGCAATTACTCATTGCCGGGTATTTTGCGGGCAGCTCGTCGAGCTGATGCTGAAGCTAGTTTTGGGTACTAGCGGGCGGTAAGACCGCCCGCAGCCCATTTTGCTTGGCTGGTCGATTGCGGCCAATGGCTGGCCCGACCCGCTTTTTCTGTATTGTGGCTGGTTACTCCGGGCTTGGCCAAGCCTTCAAGTTTGAATGCCTGCCCAAGACACTTTTCCAGGAGTCTCCCCAAATTAGACGGGTGCGATATCGGCGGCCTGAGGGCCTTTCTCACCTTCAACAATGTTGAATTCCACTTTCTGGCCTTCGTTCAGGGTTCTGAAACCCTCGCCCTGTATGGCACTGAAATGAGCAAATACATCAGGGCCTCCTTCACGGGCAATAAACCCGAAGCCCTTGTCTTCATTGAACCACTTGACAGTTCCGGTTGTTCTTTCTGACATAACTTTTTCCTGTAAATATACATAGTAAAAATGCCCTTCATTCGCGGGAACGAATTCAGGGCGGACAAGCAAGAAATTTGGCAGTTTATTTATCCACTTCGGAACGAAGCACTACTGATGAGACATCGAGAAGGAGGAAATATAGAAGGCTTAGTTTCAAGCTTTGCTTAGGATAACTCACATTTCCTACCCAGTCAATTAAAAAATCACGAAAAATCTATCAATATCCGCCACGGAGTGGGCTAATCGTCCTTGCCTGGCACAAACACATAGGGCTCAAATTCCATCCAGTCGGTTTCCAGATCAGTGTAGAGAATCAGTCGCTCGACTTCCAACCGGATCGATTGGGTGCGCATCAGGTTGAGTATAAAGCGGTTGAAAAGAGAAGGTGCCACACAGAGCTTACGGGTGGTGACCAGGTCAGTAATGGCCAGTCTTGTCTCATCCTGTGTGTAGGTTGCGCCCGCTTGATTGCAATCTGCTTCAATCTGCAGCCGATTGTCCATGCGAAACCTCAGCAGATGGTCCCTAGGTTTGCGCGGCACGAACACGCTGTCGTTGGCAGCATGAATGGCAACAAGCTGCCAGGAGCTGTTCACAAGCATTGCCTTGGATTGCCCACTAGCAGTACCTGTAAAGGCAGTCACCAAAGCAATTGAGCACGCAGCAAGCAGAATGCGATATATATTGCTCATTGGCCTTGTACAACACGAATCGCTAATGATTGCGACACAGATAGCTCATTGGTCAGATGGGTTTGCACGGGTTAGGGTGCATTAATTTCTGGAGTATTAGCCTCAACGTAGATGTACTGAGATCAAAAGCATAGACCGCAAGTATAATGATAAACCAAGAAATAGCCAAAAAATACCGACTCACCAACACAAAGATGCTCCAGGAGCCTTTAGGAAACAGAAGGTTTTAGTGCAAGGAATGTCAGTTTAAACGGCATACTATTTTCGTCCATATGCAATATTGGCCGTCTTTTCATGCCATTCCACTAAAATATTGAGTATGTTAAAGTTATAGCTGTCATCCTGATTGAATCAGGAAATTAATCACTAAACAAGGATCGCAAGCCCCACCACCATGGCCAGTTCCTATGATGTGCCATACATGCAGCGTACTCGGGATTATTATCGCGCTCAGGGCTATAAGAAAGATTATCGCTGGGCCCATAACCAGAGTGCGCCATTTCAGGGGTTAGGCAAGGCTATCAATGAAAGCACGTTGGCAGTAATCACAACTGCCATGCCGGATACTCAGGAGGGTCGTGCCGAACGTCGACTGTATTCGACCAGCAGCGATCCTGTGCCGAAGTCCATGTATACTGAGGAGCTGTCTTGGGACAAGGTTGCAACCCACACTCGGGATGTCAGTTCCTTTCTTCCATTGAGGCAGCTGGGTACGCTGGTGGAGCAGGGCAAACTAGGACAGCTTGCATCTCGGTTTCACTCGGTACCAACCACCTACAGTCAGCGTAGCACAATGGAAAAAGATGCCCCCGAACTGTTGCAGCGTTGCTACGATGATGGTGCCGATATTGCATTGCTGGTGCCCTTGTGACCCGTTTGTCACCAGACCGTGAGTCTGGTTGCTCGCCATCTGGAAGCCCATGGCATGCCAACTCTTGTGCTTGGTTCTGCAATTGACATTATTGAGCACTGCTGTGTGCCACGCTATGTGCATGTGGACTTTCCGCTAGGTAACCCCTGCGGCAAACCTTATGATGAAACAATGCAATTGGAAATTATGCAGGAGGCACTGTTATTTTTTGCCAGGGCAAAGGAACTCAATTCTGTGTTGCGACTCCCTTGGTACTGGGCTGAAAATGAAGACTGGCGAGATGCCTATGCGGCAGTTAATGATAGTAATCGTCAGGAGCTATTCGAAATGGGTGAATTGCGACGACGGCAGCAGGAACAGGCCAGGACGAGCGGCAAGGCCTGGCTTAGTCGCATTGAATAGGTTTTATGGTTTTACGTCATTCCCGCATTGGCAAGAATTTCGTTAGCATTGTAACTGACCTTTACCTTGTTTCTGCCTTTGTTGGTTGTCGGTCAGGCCTGTGCCATGGGATCAACATTGAAGAGGCTGCAGATTTCCATGCATCAGGTATTCAGCGGTCCAACCTACCGCACACTGGAAACCGCTAGTGTTAAGTCAATAAAAAAATGACAGATGAACACGCTTCAGTTTAACTGGCTGCCTTGCTAATCAGAGCATATGAATGATTCCATCTATGCGACAAATATCCATTGACTTGACACTAGCCGCGCTGCACGAAGTGCGGATGCTCAGGGCGGATCACGCCGCAGAAGAAGGCAGGTCGCTACTGGTGCGGGGATTGCAGGGGCTACTTCACCGCGCTCACGGGCACGCCGCTTGAATACGCGAAGATGGATGTGCGAAAGTGGCTTTTCGCGGGCTACCTGCTCACGACGGCGAGAAAAGGAATCTCAAGCTTGCAACTGTCAAAGGAACTGAGAGTGACGCAAACGACCGCATGGTACATGATGCACCGCCTCCGCGAGGCGTGCGAGAACGAGGGCTTGGTGCTGTCGGGCATCGTCGAGGTGGACGAGACCTATATTGGCGAGAAGGAGAAGAACAAGCACGTCGGCAAGAAGCTCAACGCCGGTCGGGGTACAGTCGGTAAGACCGCCGTCGCTGGCGCGAGGGAGCGCGGGGGAAGGGTGAAGGCGCAGCCTGTGGCCGCAACGGACTCCGCCACGCTGACGGGCTTCGTGGAATCGACCGCCGAGCAAGGCGCAATCGTCTTCACCGACAACGCATCCGCCTACGCCGCCTTGCCGAGCGAGGTCAACTACTACCGCCACGAGACGGACAGGCACGGGGCTGGCGAGTACGCGAGGGGGCTGATCGACACGAACTCGATAGAGAACGTGTGGGCTGTCCTGAAGTGCTCCATTCACGGGACGTGGCACCACGTCTCCCCCAAGCATCTCGCCCGCTACGTCAACGAGGCGGCGTTCAGATTGAACGAGGGGAACTGGGAGAGGGACACGGCGGACAGGCTGGACGACCTCTTTCGGGCGATGGTCGGCAAGACCATCACCTACGAGGCGCTTACCGCCCAAAACAGAGAGTCGAATGAAGCGGTGGCTGTGGCATGACAATCGGCCCTGAAGAGGTAGTCAGGCAAGAGTTTGTCCGAATCCTTACAGAGGATTATGGATATTTAGACTCGGAAATTGAAATTGAATTTACGATCCCGCGAGGATCAAGCAACAAAGACCGGGCCGACATAGCCGTGTTCAAGCCCGGAGCCGGGCGAGACCCCGCCAAGGACGTGCTTGGCCTCGTCGAAACCAAGAGGCCTGGCACTAGCAAGGGGCTTGCCCAGTTGAAGTCCTATATGACTGCCACTTCATCCGTGTGGGGCGTGTGGACGAATGGCGAGGATATTGAATACCTTTGCAAACCGGCAGGCACCCCCACCGTGCTTGATGACGTTTTGAACAATGTGCCGGTTCGGGGGCAAAGAGTCGAGGACGTGGGGAGTCTGATCAAGGCCGATCTCAAGCCGTATGGAGGCACTGCGCTCAAAGTATCGTTTCGCCGCATTCTGAACACGCTCTACGCCAACACAAACATCAGCAGGCGGGAGAAGCTTGGCAACGAGATGATCAAACTCATCTTTGCGAAGATAAGGGATGAAGTCACCTACCCGGACAATCCGCCAATGTTTCGGGCAGGCTACGGCGAAGATGCGGACGCGGTGAAAGACCGGATAAACAGCCTCTTCGAGAGTGTCGTTGACGAGTACGGCGACGATGGGCTGTTTGAGCGTCACGAGCGGATAACGCTGGACGCGAAAGGTGTGGCTTGGGTTGTCGGGCAGTTGGAGCGCGGGAGCCTGATTGAAACCCCTTCCGATGTTGTCGGCGATGCGTTCGAGGTCTTTGCCGAATCAAAGTTTGTCGGCGAGAAAGGCGAATTTTTCACGCCAAGGGACGTGATCAACGTGGCGGTCAAGATTGCGGATGTCAGGCCAGAAATGACCGTTTGTGACCCCGCTTGCGGTTCGGGCGGATTCCTTATAGCGGCCATGCGTTCGATGTGGCGGCAAATGGATGACAGCAAAAAGTGGGGGAGCCTGCAAAAGAGCAGGCTCGACGAAGCGAAAAAGAAGATGGCCGCACGCTGCTTCTTTGGCATTGACAAAGAATCTGACCTCGTGCGAATCGCAAAAGCATACATGGCGATTTCAGGCGACGGGCGAAGCAATGTAGTGCATGAGAACTCGCTTCACAGTGCCGGTGAATTTGATGGCGAGGCGGCAAGAAGATTTATTGACAATGGAATATTCAAGCAATTTGACTTTATTCTGACTAATCCTCCGTTCGGCACCAAAACCAAAGTCTTGAAAGAAGATGCAAGCAATTTCGATCTTGGGCATTCATGGACATGGAAGAGAGACCGTTACCGCAAAGGCGCTCCTAGAGACACTGATCCTTACGTGCTGTTTGTGGAGCGATGGTTTGACATGCTCAAGACTGAAGGCACGCTGGCTGCCGTCCTTCCTGAGACCGCCTTCCACGCGCCTTCGATGTGTCACTTCCGCTCGTGGCTCCTTGACAAGGGCAGGCTTATGGCAGTGATCGACCTTCCGCACAACACTTTCCGGCCGTATTGCAATGCAAAGACATGTCTGATGGTGCTCAGAAAGGGAGCAGCAACGCTTTCCGATGACATGGTTCTGATGGCCGAGGCTGTGGAAATGGGGCATGACCATAATGGCAGGGAAATCCACGACCCGCAGACAGGCGAAATCTGGAACGACCTGCTGCCAATCTTGAAAGAACTTGATGATCCCGGAAACCCCAAGAACAATTTTGTTTTCAAGGTGCAGTGGCGGGATGTGGAGCAGGCTGGCCATTTGATTCCTCGTTATTTCGCTCAGCCTCACGACATGCTGGCTCCTGCTGGGCGAGAGTGGGTGTCCTTGGGCGATCTGGTCGATGAGGGGGCAATAGAGGCTTGGGATGGAAACGGCTCACCTAGCTCGTCGGAAAAGGGAGAAGGGAATATCCCCTACATCCGCGTTTCGGATGTTGTGAATTGGGAGTTGTACCGCAACCCTGTATCAGGCGTTTCAAACGAAACGTATGAACGAATGACAAAGAACCACCCCCCCCCTTTGGAGGGCGACGTGATTTTTGTCAGACGCGGTTCCTACAGAATCGGAACCGTCGCGATGGTGTCTCCACGAGACACGAAGATGGTGATGACCAGAGAGTTGTTGACTCTTCGAGTTAAGAAAGAAAATTGTCGCAATATCACACCATATTACCTATTGATGTTGCTGTCATCGGAGGTCGTGCAGAAGCAAATGAGGCGATTAACTTTTATTGACACGACACTGCCAAACATTGGCGACAGGTGGCGAGAATTGCGTCTGCCGATTCATTCGGACAGTTATCGCGTTTCGCATTTTGAAAGCCGAGTCCGCGAAGCGATCCAGAAGAAATGGGAAGCACAGAAGTCAATTGACCTACTGCGTGATGATGTGGGAGAAATCATCACATGAACAACGACAAGAAGCTAGAGAAAGCGGCGAAGTCGCTGCTGGCGATGAAAGGCGCGAGCCGCAAGCGCCCGAAGAAGCCGAGGAAGGCGGACTTGGAGCGGAGGTTCAAGCCGGTGGTTGACCGGCGGGGCAAGCCGTCGATGGTAGAAGTGGATTAAGCCGTGCGACCGGCTTTTGTCAACTCTCCTATGTAATTCCCTTTTGAATCGAAGGGTTCAATAATCCCAGATAATGTACCTGTTCAGGTCATTTA
>JAPORB010000126.1 GCA_026710425.1 Gammaproteobacteria bacterium | reverse complement strand
CCTGTAGCACTCCCCTGATGCCTGGAAACAGGCGGGATACTTTACAGGAATGA
Organism: Gammaproteobacteria bacterium; assembly: GCA_026710425.1. Lineage (GTDB taxonomy): Bacteria > Pseudomonadota > Gammaproteobacteria > Pseudomonadales > Pseudohongiellaceae > UBA9145. The sequence continues at coordinate 4,221 of JAPORB010000126.1, read as the reverse complement.
ATAAAATCAGGATACGAAATCATGTGGATCTTACTTGGTATCCGTTATCAGCTATTGAAAAAGTCATAGCGTACTCTAGAGGTATTGCACCGCAGTATTAAAATTGGAGCAATAAGGTGCCCGAATTCGCAATTCCATGTTTAAAGGTCGCATTCAAATTGAAAATGTTGGTTTGCTCCTCTTTGGCCTGACATTATAGGGTATCAGACAAGGTGTTTCTCGCCTGAGGAATCGGGTGATTGGCAGAGTTTTTCATGAACTCGGCTTGAACGAACAATGGGTTAGCGGCATCCAGCGCATGAATGCTTCTTTAGAATAAGCCGGATTTTTGAGGCATTGACTCGAAGAAATTGGCCTGTGTTTCAGGATTACCTTTATACAAAAATCAAAAAACAACCAAAGATTGAACTATCGGATAAGACTATACTGGATTTTCTGTTGGATTATGTTGGCCATACCAAAGCGGAAATTGCCAAGCATATTGGTCGATCTGCGAGATCGACCTGTAGTCCTCTGGTGGAATTAATTGAACGCGGAATGGTCAGGGAAATAGGATCAGGATCTCAGGATCCTCAACAAAAATACTGTCTGGCAGAGTGTTCAGACAGAAGTTATGGTCTGCCAAAATATAAAAGCCTCACCATAATTCCTCAGAATTTATTTGTTGAATACTAAAGCTACTTCGATTCATCTTGTCAATTCATTATATCTTATTTCCCAAAGTGTTGATTTTCATTGTGAAAGACCAAAATAATTACCATACTTGGTCAGAATAGGCTTATATGCCTTTCGCCAAAAAAAATGTTCTCTGATCGGTGAGAGAAAAGAAAACAGACAAAACCTCATTGGACGTTTAAACTGTGTTCAGTTGTTATGCCCTCCCGCAAAAAAAATCAGACAAAGACTAGCACTGGCGGCGATCCCAATGCCTCACTGGAAGCTGACAAGTATGTCAACCCCATAGCCAGCCGCAAACATATTCTTGTGCAGATGGAAGCCATTGGGGAGCCGGCGAGTCTGGAACAATTGGCTTCCCATCTAGATGTGACTGGAGAAAAGCAGACAGAGGCCTTGCGCCGTCGGCTTACAGCCATGAAACGCGACGGCCAGATTATCAGTAACAGGCGCGGTGTTTATTGTCTTGCTGATCACATGGAACTGATCAAAGGCACCGTGCAAGGTACTAGAGATGGAGCAGGTTACTTTGTCCCTGACAGCAACAACGGTGATATGTTTTTACCACTGCGTGAAATGGCTCGGCTGTTCGATGGCGACAGAGTGTTGGCGCGTCGGAGCGGGATCGGCTCAAGGGGGCGACCGGTAGCCACCGTTGTTGAAATTCTGGAACACCGATATACCGAGATTGTGGGTCGATTCTTTCTTGAAGCGGAATTCGCTGTACTGGTGGCAGATAACAAACGTATTCAGCACGAAATCATAATTCCGCTGAAAAAATCCGCCGGTGCCTCTGAAGGGCAGTATGTGCTGGCAAGAATAGTCCAATACCCAGAACGGCACCGCAAACCGGTGGCCGAAGTTGTTGAGGTGCTTGGTGATGTCAGTACACCGGGTATCGAGATTGAGGTGGCCTTGCACAGTTTTGCTCTTCCTCACATATTCCCTGCGGCGGCAAAAAAAGAAACCTCCTGTCTATCGAACGTGGTGAACAAAAAGGACAGAACAGGGCGGTTCGATCTGCGCAAAACCCCTTTCGTCACAATTGACGGTGAGGATGCCAAAGATTTCGATGATGCCGTTTTTGTGAAGGCCACTGAAGATGGGGGCTGGACGCTCCTAGTTGCTATTGCTGATGTCTCCCACTATGTTGCCGTGAATTCTGCGCTGGATAAGGAAGCTGCCAAACGAGGTACCTCCGTGTATTTTCCTGGCCATGTGATACCTATGTTGCCAGAGAAGATTTCTAATGGACTTTGCTCACTGATGCCGAATTGCAACCGGCTTGCCATGGTTTGCGAACTCAATATTACGCCACAGGGCCACCTGCATAAATTTCAGTTCTTTGAAGCAGTCATTCACTCTCATGCTCGATTGACCTACACCGAAGTAGCGGACATGCTGGAGGTACCTGTCTCTGGTACCCGGAACAAAATCAGAGCAAGGTTGCGCCAGCGTTATTCTGATGTCGTTGCCAATCTTGATGAATGTTATGCGCTGTATCATGCCTTGCGGCAGGCACGCTTCGAAGGTGGTGCTCTGGATTTCGATTCCACCGAAACCAGAATGGTGTTTGATAAGGACAGGAAGATCAGGGAGATCGTACCAGTTGAACGCAATGATGCCCACAGGCTTATTGAAGAATGCATGCTGATAGCGAATGTGGCGGCTGCCAGCCTCTTACAGGATTCCAAACTACCTGCATTGTATAGGGTTCATGCCGGACCCAATCCAGAACGGTTGGCAGACTTGCGCGAGTTTTTGTCCGAGATGGGCCTGTCGCTAGGAGGAGGCAAGCAGCCTGCACCTAAGGACTACCAGGCAACTTTGCTTCAGATTGCCGACCGACCGGACCGACATCTATTGCAGACTGTGATGATAAAGTCCATGCAACAGGCGGTCTATCAATCAGACAACACTGGCCATTTTGGCCTAGGGTTCGAGAGCTATACACATTTCACCTCACCCATCCGGCGTTATCCCGATCTGATTGTGCACCGGGCGATTCGTTATCTGATTCGTGCTGGCAAGAAAAGCGGGGTTAAACCGCATCCTCATCAGTCTACACTGGACAGAAATAACATTTATCCATACTCGCTAGTGGATTTGGATAAATGTGGATTGTCCTGTTCAACGCAGGAACGTCGAGCAGATGCAGCCAGCTACAATGTGATGGACTGGCTGAAGTGTGAATACATGCAGGACAAGGTCGGGGAGGAATTTTCAGGAACGATCGTTTCAGTAACCAGTTTCGGACTTTTTGTAGAGCTTGATGGTATCTATATTGAGGGGCTGGTGCATATTTCTGAACTATTGAATGATTACTATCTATTTAACGCGGTTCACCATTGTCTTAAGGGTGAGAACAGCGGGCGTGTCTATCGTCTCGGGGATGCAGTTACTGTGCGGCTGGCTAGGGTTAACCTGGAAGAGAAAAAGATAGATCTACAAATAGACACAAAACGATCTCCCCAGGTCAGTTCCAGGGGCGGGATGATGCATCAGACTAGGGCCGATGGAGGTAAAGGCAGTCAGCGTTCCAAGTCAGGGCTTGCTGACAAGTCCAAAGATACTAAAACCCGCAGATCAGAAGAAGTTCAGCAAAAAGCCCGGCAAAAAAAGAAGCAGACCAGGAATAAGTTTCCCACTAGCCCTAAGGCTAAAACTGGCCGGGGTAGAAAAAGGTCTATGCACTAGCAAGTTATGGTAAGCGATCACTACTGGATAACAGGAATTCATGCGGTTAACCATCTGCTGCGGGCACGGCCTTCTTCAATTTTGCGGTTGCTGCTCAAGGCCGATAGAGGAGACCAGCGACTGACATCGCTACGCCAGCTAGCATATGATCAGGGAATCAAATGCGAGGAAGTAAAGACTGCGGATCTTGTCGAGTTGTTAGGGGAACTGCATCGGGATGTAGCAGCTCAGGTCAGTGCCAGCAAGGCCCAGCTAAATGATAAGGAACTATTCAAGCTACTTGAACAACTTGATCATGAGGCGTTATTGTTGGTGCTAGACGGAGTGACCGATCCGCATAATCTGGGTGCCTGTCTGCGTACAGCGGATGCAGCTGGTGTCGATGCTGTCATCATTCCCAACGATAAGTCTGCAGGACTCAATGGCACGGTAAGCCGAGTGGCCAGCGGTGCCGCTGAAACTGTTTCCGTTGTTCAGGTGACTAATCTGGCACGCTGTCTGAAGGAGCTAAAGCAGAACAATTTGTGGATAGTCGGGACTGATGAGAATGCAACTACCAGCATTTTCCAACAGGATCTGAAGGAGCCTACAGCATTGATTGTGGGATCAGAGGGCAAAGGCCTGCGCCGATTGACACGAAAATCTTGTGATTTTCTTATTTCTATCCCCATGGTCGGTAAACTGAGCAGCCTTAATGTTTCCGTAGCAACTGGCGTTGCCCTGTTCGAAGCAGTCAGGCAACGTCAGGGAGTCTGAAATAACCCGGACTTGGACGGTATGAGGCATTTGTGCTGTTCCAGACACCTCAAAAAATATTTTACCCCAAAAAAGAGCCGATTTAGCCCTCTT
>JAPORB010000239.1 GCA_026710425.1 Gammaproteobacteria bacterium | reverse complement strand
TGTGTGCTTTTTTTGGTGTGTCATCTGTTCAAAACAGCACAGTCAAACACCAATTGACTGCCGAAAAAAGTGAAAAAAGGTGTTTCTGAGGTAAAGACTTTCTGCTAGAAAGCCTCATCAAGCTACCATAGGTCCACTATCGGGAATTGCTGACCAGAACCACCTTTAATTGAGGTAATCCCTCAGCTGGATTATACTTTATCTTTAATTTCTGGCCTTATCAAGAACCGAACCATGACAACTATAAGGGATATAGGTAGAGACAAGCCATCACCCCACCGGGCTAGTACAGCGAAGAAACAGACTGGCTTTTCAGCAATTCACTTTCGCTTGCCATTGGCCCTAACGCTATTGTTGCTGAGTTTTTCCTTTCTCCCCCGTGTGCAGAGCAATCTGGCTCTTGAGGTATCCATATGGGGAGCAGCAGGGGCCCTGCTTTTGTGGCTTGGATTTCTCTATCTGCAAATGCAGCGCAAGCAAGTCACGCATGGGTTTTACATATTGCTCAGGCCGCAACACTATGTGCAGGCCATGGTACAAACCAGTGTCTATCTATATTGGGGTTACTATTGGCATCCCGTTTATGAACATTTGTGGCTGATCATTGCTCAGATCCTGTTTGCCTATAGCTTCGACATGCTGTTGGCGTGGTCACGAAAGCGAGACTATACCCTTGGCTTTGGGCCTGTCCCTATCATCCTCAGTGTGAACTTGTTCTTATGGTTTCGGGATGACTGGTTCTACCTTCAGTTCCTAATGATTGCCATTGGCTTTATGGGCAAGGAGTATGTACGCTGGCATAGAGAAGGGCGAAGTGTGCATATCTTCAATCCCTCAGCCTTTGCTCTGGGTATTTTCTCTCTCCTGCTGATTGCCACAGACACCACCACCCTAACTTGGGGCCAAGAAATTGCCTCAACCCTAACGCTTGCTCCCAACATCTATACTTTTTTATTTCTGGTTGGGCTGGTGGTGATGTATTTCTTCTCCATCACTCTGGTAGCCGGGATGGCAGCCATCACCTTGATTGGGTTTAGTGCACTTTATTCCACCATGGCCGGAGTACCTTACTTTCTTGACTCGGACATTCCGGCTGCCGTTTTTCTTGGTCTGCATCTGCTTGTCACAGACCCTTCCACATCGCCCCGAACGCCTCTAGGCAAGCTTTTTTTCGGGCTACTTTATGGGCTTGGTGTGTTTGTTCTTTACACCATCCTTGGAGCGATGGGAGCACCCACTTTCTACGACAAGCTGTTATGTGTGCCATTGCTGAATCTCAGTGTAATTGCCATTGATCGGCTGGTTCGCTCCGTCAGTTCGACAACCTTAATCAATGTCTGGAAAGAAAACTGGTTAAGTGGCCGCGGCAACCTGGCCCATATGGGTGTTTGGGTTTTGCTGTTTGGCATAATGTCGATAATGGGCAAAACCGATGGCAAACATACAGGCGACAGCCTGCCTTTCTGGCAACAGGCCTGTGAACAGGATCTGTCGTCAGGCTGCCAGCGACTGTTGCAGCTGGAGTCCACCTATTGCGGAGATAATGCGGCCTGGGCTTGTAATGAACTGGGGATTCATTATCGGGAAGGGAGCATCGTGGAAGCGGATCAGACATTATCCCTGGCTTATTTTTCCCGCGCTTGTGAACTTAGGTTCAAGCCAGGCTGTGTCAATCTACTGGATGTCAGGCAGCTTGCCAAAGCTAATCCGAAAGAGCTGGATTTAAGATTGCTACTGCGGGAAGGCGGGCAGAACCTAATGGAACTAGGGGCTGATCAATTATATGTTCGTGCTTGTGATCATGGCTGGAACTTTGCCTGCAACGGGCCAAGCAGGGGATGATGGGCAAGGGTTCCGATGTCGCTGAGTCGACAAGCACTGTAACCAAAGTGCCAGATCGCAGGGTGGGTATCACAGTAATATCTTTCGCAACTGTGTTGGTTGCACTATATCTATTTCAAGTTTCCACACCGAAACAGCAGACAGAAAAAACTAAGTCCATAGCTGAATGGAAGGATTTACCTGGCTTTTCCAGCACACACTGGTACCTTCCTGATGAAGAATTACTGGGATTTGTGGAAATCCCGGCAGGCACATTCATCATGGGTAGCAACCCAGCCCTCGACCGCATGGCCTATCTGAATGAGCAATGGTCTGATTTGCGACGTCAGGGAGAAGTGGATTTACCTCGTTATTTTATAGCTCGCAATGAAACCACGAAAGCCCAGTTCGCTCGCTATCTCGCCGAAAGTGGTCAGAAAGAATGGCAGCCGACAACTGAACAAAACTGGAACTTACCAGCAGCTAATCTGAGTTGGCCGGAGGCCTTGGCCTATACACGCTGGCTGGATCAGCAATTACGTAAAGCTACAGACATTCCCAATGCATTGCGCATTATTTTGGACTCTGATGCCAGGGTCACCTTGCCGAATGAGGCGGAGTGGGAAAAGGCTGCGCGGGGTACCGACGGCAGGATTTTCCCCTGGTCAAGCAGTCCGATTGATTCCCTTGCCAACTTTAACGCTGAAGCACCAAGGCTAGTGGGTAGTAAATGCACCCAATGCGCCTGGGGGCTACATGACATGGCAGGAAATGTCTGGGAGCTGACCCGCAGCCCACTAAAGAATTATCCGTGGAGTGCGGAAGACGATGCCGGAAACTTGGATGGTGATGCGCTATATGTTATGCGTGGTGGATCCTACGCAGATTCACTCAATAACATACGGGCAGCAGTGCGCGGTGCTGTAGACCCGGGAGCACGCAATGAAACTATCGGATTTCGCATTGTAATCAGCAATCTCTGATATACGCATTTGAAGTAAGGTAATAAAGAACCTTTGGTCATCTAGTTAGAGAATTTCATGCAGGAGCATGAAAAAGAGGGAGATACGCAACTCACATCCCTCTCCAAATTGCTTAAGAAAATGCGGCCTCCTATCTATTGCGGTGTCGACGGTTGCAGGGCGGGATGGTTCTTTTTTATTTCTGATGGCAAAAAAGTTGAATCCGGAGTGGTAAGTAAACTCGAAATCTTATTGAATAATGTGCCGTCACAAACAACCATAATGGTTGATATACCAATCGGTATTAGAGAGGGAACAGCAGAACCAAGAGATTGCGATGTTATAGCCAGAAAACTTCTTGGGTCCCGGGCTTCATGTGTGTTCACACCTCCAATACGCGAGATACTTTATGAAAAAAATCATAGAGAGGCATCAGACAAAAGTTCCAAGCTTATAGGGAAAGGAATTAGCGTCCAGGCTTTTGGAATAATGCCGAAGATTTTGGAGGTCGACAACTTGATGTCTTATCCGCAGGATAAAAGTATAAGTAAAATAGTTCGTGAGATCCATCCAGAAATATGTTTTTACGGACTTAACGGCTGTCTGCCGGTTAAGAGCAAAAAGAAGGTTGATGCAGGATTTCAAGAGAGACTGGAAGTGTTACGCATGGCTTACCCTAAAATCCTGCCCAATGTAAGGTGTAGTGTTGAGAGAGTTCTGAGATTGGCATTGGACAGGAATTTACGCAGAGATGTTTCCAAGGATGACTTACTTGATGCTATGGTTGCTTTGCTTACGGCTGCTACACCTCCAGAGAAACTTCATACTCTACCAAATACACCGAAGAAAGATTCAAGGAACCTACCTATGGAGATAGTATATGCTACTCTTTGATGCTAATTTTCTTTGACACAATGTTCCAATTTTAAATGCATTGTGAACTAATGCTGAATATTTTCCTCTTTTAGAGACTCCTCTTCTATATCTTGAGTGCCAAAATCAATTAATTCAGATATATTTTCACCTATCCAAGAGGCATAGTTACTAATTTTCGTACCTACGCCAGCAATCATAGATTCAGACTGATCATTGGTATTCGGTAAGTTCATATTGCAGACGGTATCCAAGGCATTACCAGTAGAGTCAGAATCAATCTCAAACTCAGAATAGAGCGAGTTTATATCCCTCAGGTCTTCGCAAAGCATTGAGATTTCCCAAGCCGTACCTCCTACTAAGACTCCTATACCAGTCAGAGGTAATGCCTTTAGAGGTAGTTTTGCTGTCTTTATGGTGGCCACTTTAGTCGCACGAGTTGTAAGCCTATTACCTACCCGCTTTACCGCATTGCGACGTGTTGAAATCCGGCTTTCATATACTGCTCTGGCAGTACTCTGAAAACCAATGGTTGTCAGAACCGAGCTGGCTGCTGCGAAGACTATAGACGAGAGTAAAGTAAGTAAATTAAATCCTATCAGGTCTAAGATAATCAATAGAGTAAAGGACTTT
>JAPORB010000087.1 GCA_026710425.1 Gammaproteobacteria bacterium | reverse complement strand
TACGAAGGCGGTCGCAATTTGACCGCACGAAATGGGCTTCAGTAGATGGTCTCGTCAAACGTTTCTGGCCCAAACCCTCTATTCGTCACCCGTGGCCAAGTCAACGACTTGTCGTCTAGATTCAAGGCAGGAGCCGGATGCATTAACACGCACGTCTGGAATCTGTGCGGGGGGACCGGGGCAACCCGGTTTCCTACCATGATCCAAAATCTTTTTACAGCCAGTGTAAACCTGGTCTTTCTGCCAACGGTCGAAAAGAATATAATGGTCAATAAAATTTAAACCCAACTTAGATTCACTGCATAAGTAATATGGAAGGGAATCTAAATCAGAGAGTTGATATGACAGTCGTTCAAACTGCTGAATCGGTCATCATGACCTTCACCGACAATGCTGCCAGCAAGGTCCATAGCCTGATCGCCGAGGAAGGTAACGACCAGTTGAAATTACGTGTGTTCGTCACTGGTGGTGGTTGCTCCGGTTTCCAGTATGGATTTTCCTTCGATGAAACGGTTAAGGTAGATGATACTGTTATCCGCAATAATGGCGCAGAAATGGTGGTGGACGCGCTCAGCTATCAGTATTTGGTGGGAGCGACCATCGATTACAAGGAAGGGCTGGAAGGGTCTCGGTTTGTGGTAAATAACCCAATGGCCACCACAACCTGTGGGTGTGGAGCGTCTTTTGCGGTTTGATGGGAGAGTTGGAAGGCAGTCGGTAAATCAGCAGAATGAACAACAGCCTTAGGCCCTGTAGATTGCTCCCAGCGATAACTTTCTGCTTGCACCGGTAAAGGGCCGGGTATCAAAGGTACGATTTTCCATGGCCGCCTGTGCCATCCAGGCGAATGCAATGGCTTCGACCCAGTCAGGGTCCACACCCAGAGTACTGGTGGAGTGAACCGCACAATCCACCGCAGTTTGCTGCAATGTCTGCATCAGTGCCTTGTTCTGACAACCTCCGCCACATACGTAGACCTCGGTTGCCGGAAACCGGGTGTTCAACTCATTGGCTATGGAGATTGCGGTCAGTTGCAGCAAAGTGGCCTGGACATCCTGTGGGGTTAACCCTCGGCCCAGACCGGTCAATTTCGATTCCAGCCATGGGCCATTAAAATGTTCTCTACCAGTGCTTTTGGGTGGCTGTCGGGTGAAGTAATCGTCTGCAAACAAGATATCCAGCAATTCCTGATCAACCTGACCGCTGGTGGCCCACTGACCATCTTGATCATAGGACATTCGTTTGTTCTTGTAGATCCAATAGTCCATAAGCAAGTTGCCGGGACCAATATCGTAAGCCAGTGCTGGCCCAGCTTTAGGTAACCATGTCAGGTTGCTGATGCCGCCAATATTGATGATGGCACGGTTTCCAGCGGGTGAGGCAAAGACCACCTGATGCAACAGTGGGGCTAGGGGTGCCCCCTGTCCACCAGCGGCTATATCCCGACTACGCAGGTCGGCGACCGTGGTAATTCCGGTTTGTTCGGCTATCGAATTGGGATCACCGAGTTGCCAGCTGAAGGGGAATTCGCTATCAGGCTCATGCCAGATGGTTTGGCCATGGCTGCCGATAGCAACAATGTCGTTTTTTATCTTGCCCGTCTCTGCCAGCAGGCTGTTGGCAGCAGTTGCAAACTCCCTGCCCAACACTACATTGGCCTTGCCAAGATCACTCAGGGTATGAGTCTGAGCTTTACTGAGGGAGAGCAAAAACCTGCGCAGATCATCAGGGAGAGGGTAAGTTTTTGCAGCGACCAGTTGTGGTTGTTCTGATTTCAGATCCACTAGGGCACAATCAACACCGTCAACACTGGTGCCAGAAATCAGCCCAATGTAGAGTTCAGATGTCGTCATGGAGATTCGCTGGGTATTTGTTTGTAGTGATCGACAATGGTTGTTCACATTGCTAAATTTTCGCACTTTCTGCCAGTACACCGGCTATGGATCAGCTTGCATGATCGAGCCAACCATATGGACTAGATTCCTGAGTACAGCAGTGTTTGGCCGATAGCGGGATTGTGGATGTCCGCTCAATTCAGTACCAGTCTATTGCTACTTTCCGAAGAGTTTACCCGAAAATCAGCATATTGGTGTAAAATTGAACCCTTTTATTAAATGCATAGGCCTGTTTGCCAGTGGCCAAAACCATAATTGGCTGATTGGATTTGCTTTCGGCAACATAGAGCACAAGTTTCCAATACCCTGATGATCCCATCTTTAGACATTATTGAAGATCTGGAGTCCCGAAACCTGCTAGTGCAGCTGGCAGGCGGAGAGCAGTTGCGGGAGCATCTGAGCAGTTCCCCGCGCACGGTCTATTGTGGATTTGACCCCACGGCCGAAAGCCTGCATGTGGGTAGCATGGTGCCATTGCTGGTACTAAAGCGTTACCAGATGGCAGGGCATAAGCCCATTGCACTAATAGGTGGTGCCACCGGAATGATCGGTGACCCAAGTTTTAAGGACAGTGAACGTAGCCTGAACTCGGAGGAACTGGTGGAATCCTGGGTAGAGCGACTAAAACCACAGTTGAGCCAATTTCTGGACTTTGATTGCGGTGAGAACTCCGCAGTGCTGGCCAATAATCTTGACTGGACTGGGGAGCACAGTGTGCTCGGCTTTCTGCGGGATGTGGGTAAGCACTTCTCCGTGAATGCCATGGTGCAGAAGGAGTCAGTGAAACAGCGTATAGAGCGGGAGGGGGAGGGCATTTCCTTTACCGAGTTTAGCTATCTTTTGCTGCAATCATATGATTTTTCGCAACTTTATAAGTGCTACAACTGCACGGTACAGATTGGTGGCAGTGATCAGTGGGGCAACATTACCGGCGGTATTGACCTGACCCGGCGCTTGCATCAGGCTCAGGTCTTCGGTGCCACCACGCCTCTGGTAACTCGGGCTGATGGCAGCAAATTCGGCAAGACTGAGTCTGGCACAGTCTGGATATCGCCCCAACTGACCTCGCCCTATGCGTTCTACCAGTTTTGGCTTCGAGTGGCCGATGCGGATGTCTACACCTACCTACGCTACTTCACTTTTATCTCGCCACAGGAAATTAAAGCTATTGAGCAAGCTGATCGGGAAAGCCAGCGGCGTCCAGAGGCGCAGGGAATTCTGGCGGCAGAAGTGACCGAGCTAGTGCATGGTAAGGCAAATCTGGATGCCGCCAGACGGATCTCCGATGCCCTTTTTTCGGGTGACATCGGCAGTCTCACTTCCCAGGACCTGGCGCAATTGGAGCTGGACGGTCTGCCTTGCACCGGTATCTCCGTCCCTGGGACGGGTCTGGTGGAGGCACTGGTTGAGACCGGATTGGCCAGATCCAACAAGATGGCAAGAGAGTTCATTGGCAACAACGCCATTTCAGTCAATGGGCAAGTGGTATGTGATGTGGAATATAGGTTGAATCGTTTTCAAGCCATGCACAACAGGTATTTCATCCTGAAACGGGGTAAGAAACTATTTCATTTGCTCAAAATGGGCTGAAAATCCAGGCCAGCATAGCGGCGAATAAGGCGGACAACTTTGCCGTTAAGTGGCGTATTCTGGTTCGGCAAAAAAAAATTCAAATTTGCTTGCAAAGTGACTGCCAAGTCGTATAATACACGCCCTCTCTGTCGATGGGCAGCGAGAACGAAGTTCTTTAACAACTAAATCAAGTAATAGAAGTGGGTGCTTGCTGAAGTGGGTTCCGGGCTACAAGTTCGTAACCTGGTTCGGTCCACCGGATATTTCCGGCGGTGACTGAATCACTCAAAACAGCAAGCAACTGCGTTAATTTATTTAAGCTTGGATATTTCAATCTGCTCCTAAAATCAAGGAGTGGAGGGGAATACCAGCAGTAGTTTGTTGATTTTGAGCACATTTTTAGTGGTCGTATCCCCTGTCGGGTGATGCAGTACTGACAGGCCGACTTAATTTCGGTTGTGGCCCGGGAACGGGTAACAAGGAAAATAGCCGCTGACAAGATTGAACTGAAGAGTTTGATCATGGCTCAGATTGAACGCTGGCGGCAGGCTTAAGACATGCAAGTCGAGCGGAAACGACGGGAGCTTGCTCCCAGGCGTCGAGCGGCGGACGGGTGAGTAACGCGTAGGAATCTGCCCAGTAGTGGGGGATAGCCCGGGGAAACTCGGATTAATACCGCATACGCCCTACGGGGGAAAGCAGGGGATCTTCGGACCTTGCGCTATCGGATGAGCCTGCGTGAGATTAGCTTGTTGGTAGGGTAATGGCCTACCAAGGCGACGATCTCTAGCTGGTCTGAGAGGATGATCAGCCACACTGGAACTGAGACACGGTCCAGACTC
>JAPORB010000092.1 GCA_026710425.1 Gammaproteobacteria bacterium | reverse complement strand
GGATGCCCTTTGGCCCATATAAATCAAGGGTTTCAGAACAACGCAACTGCCTCAGAGAAAGGTCAAGCCGATGTCATCGCTCTAGTAGTTAACAACACTCATAGAGTAGAGATCTGGCTAACAAGACTAATCCTGCAGCAGTTAAGACTGATCTTTCTAAGGTTATGAATGCATAGACGACCGAGCTGACTGCCGCAATGACCGAAATGGCTGCCAGTCAAGCTGTTGCCTTGGCTGAAATAAAGGTTGATCTGGTCGCAGCAATTTACGGGAAGAACGATAAAATCGATAAATTCAGATGTCCTGACCTCGGCCCTTTCTGATCTGCTAATGTCGTGACAGTTTTCAGGTCGATTTTTGCCCATTCCCAGGCAGTTCGTAAACCATGCGCAGCTTCGTTTCCGGGTACACCGTTTTGGTTTGATTGAGCTCACCCAGCAACCTTTGAGGGTGCAGCCGCATCGCTGGCAGTGCCAAGGATGCGCACCCACAGGATGCCTTTCTCGGGTTCTGGAATGATATCGGCGGTCGATTTAAACAGCCCCTCAAGTGGCCCATGGGCGCGACTCTTCTTGCCTTGCGCGCTGGCCACCACATTCAGCATCCAGGTTTCGGCGCGATAGGCAATCATGCGAATGGTGTCCATCAGCAGTTTTTCACTGGACAGTAGCGCGTCAAGCTTTTCCTCCTCGCTCAACTCGGTCACCGTGATCTTCTTGGGGACTTCACCACGCTGACGCTTCAGCTCTTCGCACTCAGCCTCCATTGCCTTGATCTGCTCTGCCACTTTTTCAGCGGCCTCTGCGAATGGCTTCGATGGCGTGCCCTTGAGATGGCTGTTGCGTTTGTTGCGGCTGGCCAGGCTGCGGAACCAGGAGTACCGCAATCTGGTGGTCTCCAGGATGCTTGATCGGCTGTATGAGGAAGGCCAAGGAGAAGCGACAGTCGTAACGGCTTCCAGCGGTTCGGTCAAGGTCTACACCGAACCAGTGACCACCAGAGCCGAGTATGGTACCGAGTTCAACGAGTGCCTGCTGCGTAGTCATTCGGCACACCGGGACAGCAAGGAGCGAGCCAACACTGGACGCTTCAAGAAACGCTTTGAAAAAGCCTTGGACGAACTCCATGACGGGCTGTCAAAGAAGGGGACCCACAAAAAACTGGTAGCAGTCAATCAACGCATCGAGCGGCTCTAGAAACAAAATGCACTCTCGCCTTACATTAGAAATCACCATGGTCCACGATGACAAGAGGGAAAAGGCTGTTGCCGTGAAGTGGTCACTGAATGTTAAGACAAGGACTATAATGGCAAAACCGGGCGTGTATTGTCTGCACTTCAATGTACTGGAATGGGATGCCGAGACCATGTGGCGAACCTACATTCAGCTGAATGAGATTGAAGCAGTGTTCCGCTCACTAAAATCGGAATTGGGCCTGCGACCCGTGTATCACCAAAAGCAATACCATGCCGATGCAAACTTGTTCATTTCAGTGATTGCCTGCCAGGCGATCCAGCTGTTGCGTTAACGCATGAACGAGCCAGTCTCCATAACAGCTGGACTACCATGTGGGATGTATTGGGACCGCTGCAATGCACTACCTCCTTCCACCGGGATGATGGCAGGATGTTACATCTGAGAAAAACCGCCGAGCCTGATGCTTACCAGTTGTAACTCTATGAGGCGATACAGCTCCAGCCACCAGCAAGGGGTATCCGTAAGCCGGTCATCTGACTGTGCACCATCCCGCTGGCGGCGCGTCCTTCCCCACTCCCTATGTACTTGCCGATTGCGGCATGCATCAACTTTGTAATGCCACTTGAATTTTTAGCTGATTGATTTTTTTAAGCAGATTTTATGCTAAAAGTTGAACTTCCGCTAAGTAAGCATTGACAACTATGTGATTCATATGAGATTTTACCTATAACAATAAAAGGCTTCGCATTAAATTGAGATTTATTGTATGTTGACTTATTTATAAATCAAGCTGAGTGCATACTTTGATAGATATTAGTTGCACAAGGGGTTGTATCCCCAAGCGTAAACTAGGGTTTATATAATGAACACAGATAATGGAAATATTGATCTCGAAGTAACAAATTTTGGCCCAATAGTTGAGGCAAAAATAAACCTACGCCCATTAACTATATTTGTTGGTCCAAGTAATACAGGTAAGTCATACCTCGCAATTTTGATCTATGCGCTACATCGCTTCTTCGATCAGGGCGCTAATTTCCTTAGTCCGGATTACAGGAGAAGATTTTCTATATGGCAGCGATTTATGAGTAGTAGGAAATTATCAAATAATACGATGGAAGGTATTATTGAACTGGCAAGATCTCTCACTAAAGAAAATAAAATATCGCCCAGTAACTCAACCATAGTGCTTCCGGAATCAGTTGCTAAATTTATTCAATCATCACTTAATAAGAATAATGATGGTCTTGCATGTGAAATTATCCGTTGCTTTGGAATTTCAGAAATAAAATCATTAACGAGGAAACAGAGTCAGTGTGCTGCAAGAATTGTTACTAGGCGCAGGATGTTACCTGAATCTTACCCATTGGAGAATACCCTAAAATTTACGCAACAGAATAAATTCAATATGATAGTACCTAACGGTGTACCAATACCTATCGAAATCAATGGGAATTCCAGGTCAGATCGCAACTTATATAAAATAGCTGAAATAGTCGAATCTCTAAACATAAAGAATAATGACCGTGGAAGTAATAAATTTGCATTGATTGATTTCATGGATTCAATTGTCGGCAAAATTTTACCTTCTTTGCTTGGTTCATTGCATTTACCAGCTTATTACCTTCCAGCAGATCGAACGGGAATAATGCATGCACACAATGTGGTAGTCAGTGCCCTCATTACAGCTGCCACCTCTGCAGGGATACGACCAACATCTAAGACCCCTATGCTGACAGGAGTATTGGCAGATTTTATGGATCAATTAATAGAGTTAAGCTATGAACGAAAAAGAATCAAGAAAGACTTAGCCATAGATATCGAAAAGCATATGTTAGGAGGATCTGTGCATATTCAGGAAGATGCTATAAATAATTATCCGCACTTTGTCTACCGCCCGAATAGCTGGCAAAGTAACCTAGCGTTAGCAAATGCATCTTCTATGGTTTCAGAGCTTGCTCCAATAGTCCTTTACCTTCGACATATTGTGGTATCTGGCAATGTGCTTATTGTCGAAGAGCCTGAATCACATCTGCACCCCGCAATGCAAGTGGAATTTATCCGCCAGCTTTCTGTACTTGTGAATAAGGGCATTAGAATTATCGTTACCACTCATAGTGAGTGGTTGCTTGAGGAGCTTGCAAATATCGTGCGACGTTCAGAATTGCCAGAATCTGAACTCAAAAGAGGTGCAAATCACGATGTTAAATTAAGACCAGATCAGGTGGGAACTTGGTTATTCGAAATGAAGAACCGACCCAAAGGGACAAAAGTTAAGCAAATCCTACTTGATGATTCCGGGTTATACCCATCCGGTTATGATGAGATTGCGATTGACCTTCATAATGACTGGGCAAAAATTACTGGCCTACTGCAGGCGACCCCATGACAGGGTTACTGAAACAGTTGTATAGGGGAATCGACCAGCGCTGTATATTAAAAGGTCAACTCAAAAAGGAAGGCTGCAGAGTCTTAATGACCAATGCGCCAAGTTCTCGACTGACCATAGACTTAGACAAGGATGGCTCACCATTGAGCAGACAATCATCACGCTGTGACTATCTTCTAGTTGCTGAGTCTCATGATGGTAGTGGTTGGTGTTGGTTGGTGTTGCTCGAACTGAAGAGTGGGATGATGGAAGCTGATTTGGTAATCAAGCAATTAAAAGCCAGTGCAATCGCAACGGAAAATATTATCCAAAAATATGAGAACTGTAGATTCCGACCCGTGGTCGCTTTCGGAAGGGTTTCAAAGTATGAGAGAAATATAATCAAGAACGCAACGAGCAAGATTTCTTTCCATGGATGTAAAGAATCAATACGAATGATGAAATGTGGTACTCTTTTGAAAAATGTCGTCGAATGGTAATATGCATATGTTCAAATAGATTGGCAGAAAATAGGGTCGGGGTCAGGATTTCTGAAGTTGTTGGGATCACGGTAGGAAATCGGGTTGCCCCGATCTCCCCGCACAGACTCCAGATATGCACGGTAATGCATCCGGCTCCTGCCTTGGGTCTAGACGACAAGTCGTTGACCTGGCCACGGGTGACGAGTGGAGGGTTTGGGCCAGAAACGTTTTACGAGACCATCTACTAAAGCCCATTTCGTAGGTTCGAACTGCGACTGCCTTCGCAATGTTCTTAGCAGGTATCTTTTAATCGCAAAACAGAATACCTCAAGGACTTTAGAGGTACCAGGCACCGCATAGT
>JAPORB010000117.1 GCA_026710425.1 Gammaproteobacteria bacterium | reverse complement strand
GCTTGTGACCACATCGGTTTTGCGTCTGTGCTCCTTATCACCATAAGGACGCTGCCTCCGGTAATCATCAAGTGCTTGCTGAAACTCTTTCCTTGTTCTTAATGGCGGAAATTTCATGCTTGCCGCCAAGGCATGCGTGAACGGTAGTATGATGTCACTGGTCTATGCTAGTGAGAGGAAAGATGGCATTGATTGGAGGAATGAACTAGGGTCGCTATCGTGCAGATTCGAGAGTTGGGTACGGGGCACATCTCCATAGGTAATTGGCTCGCAAGAGGTTAACCGGGGTGCGTCTGGCCCCACCCTGCCTGGCCAAAGCATTGATGGGATAGCTCCTCACTCCCGTTATCATAGGGGCCGAAAAGCCGTGCTATTTGTGTGTCGTTCCTAATGGTTAATTGGGCAATGCCAAGGTTTAGGGGTTATGACCATCAACTCTGTCAATTTTTTGTCTTTCTAGTACATCTTTGTTCAATATCTTTAGAGTATTCAGTGAAATTTGGTACTGACCATTTTTTGGAATAGGCTTACCATCAAATTTTTGCCATACAGGATCTCCAGGTCCATTATAAAACTCTTCAAAGCTTCCATCTGTAAGGATTTTAATTACTATTATATGTTCAGGCTTACTTCTAAAGGCAACTTTATTTGATTGCGTTGCTTTTATCTCGACCTTTTTGCCTTCCCGCTTTGATATAGCGTCATAACCTTTATTTGATGCTGTGACTAACTCTAAACCATAAGAGTCAGCTACCAAGCATTCTCCTATGCTACCGACTATATGACCGTCCAGAGTAAAATGTCTACCAGGAAACAAAGCTTCTAATTCGGCTACAGTCGAATAAAGCTGGTTTATCAAAGAGCGGAATTTCATATGATTCATAAAATCAGCCTGTCCTTTGGTATGCAAAGAACGTGAAAAGAAGTGAGCGGCAGAGTCAGAAATACCACCAGTATGATTTAGATGGATTCAATTACTTGATGCTTTAACTAAGTGAGCAGTAGTCAATTTCAAAGTATCCCCTGCCACAGATTATAATTAGTCGGATTACAATTTAGATCAATAGGAATAAGCTTCCTAAAATCATTGGATCTACATCCTATTTTCCTGTCTCATACATAAAATACAAAACCCCCAGCCGAAGCCAGGGGTTTTGGTCAGTTGACGATAAATCGCCAGGATATTGAGCAATTAATCTGTAACGAAATCAGCAGTTGTAATCCCTATATTACCGACGAGTCTGATGACATGGTCAGTTGAGAGATCCAGATCTCCATCATTATCGACATCGATGAAAATCCAAGTATAGTCGATTCCATCATCATCATCAGTACTAGTACCAGCATCTTCATGGACCACTGCTATTGAGTGCTGATTGACGGTACCACTGCCAAAGTTACCTGCTCCGGGTGCCGTTCTGGTCTCGAAAAACCCATTACCGTTGGCGCGGACGAAAGCCTGTATTGTATCCGGGCTATCATCAATCATTGGAGTATCATCGTCATCATCATGATTTACATCTTCATCATTGGCATCAATGATCCAGTAAGTATCACCACTGGGGATATTTACAGCATTATCACCAGTCTGCTTTATCCTTCCTTGAAAACTAGCATGTAAAGCCCTAGGCAGTACGATGGAGTCGTCAGTCGGAGAAAACTCGCTTGCTGTATTTATTGTCCCATCTAAATTAAATTCACCAATTGTATCCATACCCTCTGGATTGCGACTTATAACATTGAAGCTCAGCTGCGAATCAGACACCGCCCCGATAATGAAACTGTCTTGACCGGCACCACCAATAAGGATGTCTTCACCGGCACCACCATAAAGCTCGTCGTTACCAACTCCGCCATCCAGGGTATCTTTACCATCGTTACCATTGATCTCGTCATTGCCAGCACCGCCAGTGAACTTGTCATCACCACTGCCACCAATCAATTCTAAGGGCTGTGACGCTGGCAATGAACTACCATCGAAAGTCACACCACCGGAGTTGCGCCGGGCATCAACCTCCTCCAGATCCCCCAAGGGACTACCAGAAGCCGCTTCTATCACTAATTGCGCATTTCCGCTGACATTCACATCTTCGACTGAGCCGGAGGTCAATATTAGCTTGTTCACATAGTGTTTGGCCTGTGCTCGATTGATGGCTGGCGTTGTATTGGCACTATGTGGATCCGCCATAGAGTCGATGTTGACCACTTCTATATCAGTGCCACTGATGGTCAGAGTAAGCTCTGCCACACCACTTTGTTCATCTTTCGTATCTCTGCTACCTTTGGCAAGTAGATGCAGGTTCAGTTCACGGCTACCCCTGGATGCGTCATTTGCAAGTTCATGAGTAATCTTGGCTTCGGTATCAGTGCTATTGGTTGTACGGCGATTTCCTTGAACACCATGGACATGAATCCCCATGCCATCCGCCATGTTTTTCAAGTTCACCATGCTACCCATTTCCGTCGAGGCAGTTACCAAGACATCATTTTCAATGCCGAGCTGCTTGATGTCGAAATCGCCTCTGCTACCTGCTAAATCAAGCGTCTCAAAACCAGTGTAGATGGATTTAGTCTTGCCATCCTCACGGTAAGTCGAATCAGCGGTGCTGAATAGATTCAGCGTATCCGTACCCTCACCCCCGTCAATGCGGCTCTTTTCGTTGCTCTCCTTACCAAAGTAACTGTCATCACCAGCACCCAGTTCAACCATGAGACCCTGGCTTCGAGGAGCACCAGTTACGGTAACTTTATCCTTACCATCTCCGGTATGGATACTTTCCAGCTTGCCAGTAACGCTAGTCCTTAGCGTTACTATATCATTGCCAGAACCCCCCTTGACCATAGTCAGCGCATCCAGTTCGTCGCCAGGAACAGAGGTCATGCCAGCCTGGGACCTGAAGTGGTTGTTACCGGAACTGGCACTGGCATCAATTGTCTCCAGCGCGCTCATACCAGCAAGACTCGGCATGACCACACCAGTGTCTCCAGATACGGCAATTGATTTCAGCGTCTTCGAAACACCGTCATCACTGGGATCGCTATCTTCTTTGTAGTTGTTCACCCCCAGTCTAAGTCTGCCTTCTCCAGAGATATCAAGCGTCTTGACTGCACCCGAGGCCAGTGTAAAAGCAGAGTCACCAGCCACCGTAATAGTGATGTCATCCGCAGATCCTTTTCCTCCAAGGTACAGTGTGCCTTCCATAGTTGCGGCATCGCCCAGAGATCTGTGCGAACCATACTGATTCACCGTCAGTGCCAAGTCTTCTGGCATCGCCTTGCCATCTGCCATCTTGGAACCATTGTTGACGATTGCAATAGCATTGGTGTTGTGCAGGTGCACTGTCTGAATTTCATTGGAATGCACATTGACAGTGGCATCAGTTCCTGCAGTGGGTGTCATTGTTGTTGTGGATGTAACTCCCGGCTGCTGTTTATTTGTATATTCAATTGTTACATTGCTGGGAATTGCTCTGCCGTTCTCTAGTTCAATCTTTCCAGTCATAGTGTTGAAGACCAGCGCTACAGGATCGGCACCAGTCGCCGGGACCACGGTTATGGGGTCGCGGGCTTCTCCATCATCATTAGTACCAACAGAGTTATCCGGACCCAGCAATGGAATCTTCCCATCTCTTGCGGTACCCAGCGTGATATCTGCGGCATCGACACGAGGAGTATCATCACCATTAGCTACACCAGAGATCTGGATGCCCACTTGTTGAACTCCGGACTCGTTAACCACGAAATCACCACTTTTGTTAAGACTATAGGTAGTAGTGGATGTTGGATCTCCTACACCAGACTCCTCGACACCATCCACGCTAACGGTGGTAACGGTCGTGGAGTGTCTGCCCGCACCGTTGTCGACACGAACACTCTCACCGCCCTTGACAATCACCGATTCAGTGTGACCGGCGGAACCCACATGCACCATGGAACTTGAACCAGCTTCGATATCTACTGTGCCGTCGGCACCTACTATGGTTACATCACCATCAAAGGTTCTGTCGGTACTCACCGTGGCACCGTCAACGGTAATGTCGACCGTGGTCTCATCAGCCCTGCCGAAACGCTCCAGTGTGACCGATTCCAGACCTTCCCAGTCAGTGAGGTTGGCATCAATTCCCCCTACTGTGTTGATTACCACGTTCTCGACATTCGTGACATCTTCCGCACCCAGCCGCAGCGGCTCACCGGGATCGACACCAAAGATATGAATGGTGTCAGTGCCACCACCACCGTCAATGGAGTCAAACGAGTTTAGAGTTGCTTGGAAGAGGTTATTTGAACCCTGCACTGGTTGCGCCACAATGGTGTCGTCCAAGTCAGTGCCATCAATATCATCAATGGTTGGGGTCAGCACATATCGCTGACCTGTAGGCTCGGGCTCAGGCTCCATCGGTTCCGGGAATCCGTCTCGTGCGGGCTGCACTGTCGCCTCGTCACTGGT
>JAPORB010000082.1 GCA_026710425.1 Gammaproteobacteria bacterium | reverse complement strand
CTAATTGATTATCTCGCCAGTCCTGAGAATACCAAATTATTTTTGCGCAAGCCCTGAGTTGCCACTAGACCGGAAAAATCCCTTGAATGAACTAAACACACAGACACCCTTGATACACAGGTGTTACATCATTGTTTATTAAAGATTATTAAAATTATTCTTGTAGAAGTTACACTACAAGTTACAGTTTTTTAAGCCCTTACGAGACCCAACCTCTTTCCTTCTCCGGTCGACGACTCAGCAGGCGAACATCCTCTCGACATAATAAGCGAATCATGATACAACATAATTAGCGAAATATATCACAGATTAATTAGCGAATACTATTCCAAAAGACCATGGCAAAACCCTCTGAAAAACTGGCCGAATCCCTGGAGTTGCTCCACGAACTGCAAGTACAAGGCACAGTCGCCATACGCTCTTCCGATCTGTCACGGACCCATCGGGAGCGCCTGCTTCGCAATGGCTTTCTGCAAGAAGTAATCAAGGGCTGGTATGTTCCTAAACGCCCGGACGAGACAGTCGGCGAAAGCACCGCCTGGTATGCTGCTTTCTGGCCATTCTGCGCTGCCTATCTCCAACACCTTAAGGGTAACGACTGGTGTCTGTCGCCGGAACAATCCCTGTCAATCCATGCCGAGAACTGGACCGTTCCGCGCCAGTTACTGGTCCGGTCCATCAAGGCGCGCAATAACATCACGGTCTTGCCACATAACACATCGCTACTGGATGTCCGAGCCACATTGCCAGACAGCAAGGATATCGTGGAAAAAAACGGTCTGCGCTTGTTTTCGCTTCCGGCGGCACTGATCGCCTGCTCGCCGGGCTATTTTCAGCAAAACCACACCGATATGCGCATTGCTCTGTCGATGGTGCGCGATGCATCCGAAGTACTGGACCGGCTTCTGGAACGCGGGCACAGCACCATCGCCGGGCGGCTTGCAGGTGCGTTCCGCAATATTGGCTGTGAACGGATCGCTGACGACATCACCAACACCATGCGCACGGCCGGATATGACATGCGCGAGAATGATCCCTTCGAGAAACAAATTCCGATGATACTAGCAGCGAGGGAAAAGTCCCCCTATGTCAATCGCATTAGCCTGATGTGGCAGGAAATGCGGGATCAAATCATCAATCGCTTTCCCAAAGCACATGGCCAGCCCAAGGACATCGAGGCCTATCTCAAACACGTCGAAGATAATTACGTCTCAGATGCCTACCATTCCTTATCTATTGAAGGCTATCGTGTTAGCCCTGAACTGATCGAGCATGCACGCAATGGTAACTGGAATCCGGACGAAGACGAGAATGACAGGGAACATCATAATGCGCTTGCAGCCCGCGGCTACTGGCAGGCCTATCAAGCCGTGCGGGAAAGTGTTGGTAAAATATTGCAAGGTAATAATCCCGGCACCGTTGTTGATGACGATCACCGGATATGGTATCGAGAAATGTTTGCACCGGGCGTAACAGCGGGATTGCTTCGCGCCGCCGATCTCGCCGGTTATCGCAACGGGCCCGTTTATATTCGTCGGTCAATGCATGTACCGCCCAGATGTAAAGCTGTGCGCGATACCATGCCTACTTTTTTTGACCTGCTGCGTAACGAAATAGATCCATCCGTTCGTGTCGTACTAGGGCATTTTATCTTCGTGTACATCCATCCTTATATGGACGGCAACGGCCGCATTGGGAGATTTTTAATGAACGTAATGTTGGCCAGTGGAGGCTATCCTTGGACCGTTGTTCCATTGCAACGGCGGGATGCCTACATGGATGCATTGGAACAAGCCAGCGTAAACCACAATATCGTGCCCTTCACGGATTTTCTGGCTCGTCTTGTCAAAGATAGATTGAAGGGAAAGGCCGCTCCCAAATTTCCGATTTGATTCAGTTTGCCATTTATTAGAAACGTTTCTTGTTCCGCCGACGCAAGCGATGACGCTTGGGAAGACTTTCACCTATAAGTTGGAACCAGATAGTCCCTGAGCTTGACTGCATTGATCTCAGATTAACTGTGGCTAACGCTGAACACTCCTGGCAGATAATTCAATCGGGAAATGCGACTCATCCTGTATTCAAATCTTCAATTCAGCATCTCAACACTTCGAAATCTTGCTTTCCAAAACTAACTCCTGATCTACAGCTTGTTCCCAGCAAAGGACTGCCAATGGCTGAATGTCATCTTAATATTTTTCCTGGTAATCGATAGACTAATCACCTGCTCCAGTACCCATCTGTTTTTCAAAAGATTGCCGCACTAGACCCAGTACATAGGGCAGTTCGTCGAACGACGACAGACTCACCTTCACATCGCCATTGCCCCAGCGCCCCAGGCCGGTTACGTCTCTGCACAGGCCTTTGGGGTCGTCGATATCGGGGAATGGCATATTCAGTGAAAGACGCAGGCGTTTGGCCTGAGGCACGACATCCACAAAATTGGTTTCTGCCTTGTAGGCCACGTAGAGTTTTAGAATCTCTTCTGAAACGGCCGGATCTAGTGCCATTACCTGTTTACGGAATGCATCAAACAGGTCACGTATTGAACCGGAAGCCAGTTGTGGATGGTCCTCAATGGTGTAACTGGATGTGATCGCAGATGACGGCTTGTAGGCAGCCAGTAGTTCTGTATCCAGTGCTGGGGCCTGCCATACAGAAACTGCCTGGGCCGCAAGATGGGCAGCCCGCCCCTCAATGGCATCCTTATTCCAGGTTCCCACCGCTCCCAGATTCTTGTTCAGGCGTAATGGACTCTGAGCAAAGCCACCTTCCATATTGCACTTCTGGGTGAAGCTGTGGTTAGAGTATTCCGAGTTATAACCGGTCAGGGTCAGGTTACCGAGCGTGTGCCGGTAGGTATCCCAAACATTCTCCCATTCGTCACCGAGTTCCTCGCGCCATTCGGTGGGAACTTTTTCAGGATCGTTATCACACTGGGGCAGTATGTGTTCTATCGTATATTCATCAACGTGCACGCGCTCCTTGCACCCATGATTCTCCAGCCTTCGTAACCAGTAACTCCGGCTACGGAAGTTATAAAGGTCTTTAATCTTGAACTGTCGTTTAAATTCATCGTCCTTTGGAAAACGGCGATAGGACGGCAGTAATAGAAAGGCGGCTTCTAGGCTTTCGAGATAACGATCTTTCTTGAGCGTCTTGCCCATATTGGCAAACGTCTTGTTCATCGAATTGGTTGGTATGGCACAGACCGCACGACGGAAGACATAACTTTCTATTGTGCGTACCGCCTTGAGGAGCTCTTCTCTGGAAAGAATCTGGCTTTGATAGTCATGATACAACTCGAGGAGCAGTGGATAGGCGACATCGACCTTGAGTTCCCGCAGGTCATGGAAAGCACGATTGAGTTCCGAATCCTCTTCAGTGCTCAGCAGCATGGCGCAGAAATGTTCGGCATAGGTATGTAACTCCGCAACCAGCGATTCTACACCCGCATTGGCGAAGCTGGATGACCGCACATGTTTTTTGAACGCGTCGTAGACCTCGCCCATTTTGGGAATCTCGCCAGTCTTGACCGTCAAGTAATGCCGCATAAAGCCATCGAAATGAGTCGTGTAGGCTTCCTGGCCAAAGGCTAGTTCCATCGGTCGCCAATAGCTCTCATAGAGCCGGGTCTGTAGTTCAGGTCCCAGACCCATGAGTATGAAGTTGCGAATCAGGTCGGCTTGGCTGAGTTCTCGGCCCGTAGAGTTCATACTCTCGAAAATGAGTTGTGGATTATCCTGATCACGATCGAGCGATATATCGACAACCATCAACTTGGCAATGCCTTTACAAACGGTTTCAATATCCTCTTTCTGGCTCGCCAATAGCTCTTGGAAGAGCTTCAGGTTCTCTGTGATGCGAATCGAATATTCCTTTGGTTGTGGCACATCCCTGAGGATCGAGATCAGTGAGGCTTTGTCTGTTTGGGAAAGGATCAGCTTGAAGTGGCGCTCGCCCTCCTCTTCTGGATTCAGCAAGTAGTAATTGCATAGTTTCCGGGCAGAAAAACCTTCTATCGGCTCTAATTCGCCGATCGCTGACGCCTATGCATGGATCAACAGACTAACTGTTGTAAGACGCTGCTGACCATCGATAACCAGCAACGGTGACTGGGCTGATATTGAATAAAGCCCCTTTTCCACATACACGACTGAACCAATGAAGTGGGCTGAAATATTATCATTCTGCCCTGCGCGAAGGATATCATCCCAAAGTTGTCGCACTTCCTTTTCCGTACAGGAATAGGTGCGCTGATAGATAGTGTCTGGAACAAAACTCAATTTTCTGTAACTTCTCAATAACCCGTGGCAATGGCCAATATTGGTACTAGCCTTGATTAACTTGTGCTGAACGATTTCAGCGGCGACCATCCTCTGTAGCAGGTTACAAACTCGCCCTTCTATTGCTCTCGGCAGTACGATTATCAGGGAAGTGAACTCATCCACTGCGATTCGCCCT
>JAPORB010000084.1:13390-31454 GCA_026710425.1 Gammaproteobacteria bacterium | reverse complement strand
TGTATTCAGGTAGAATCTTTCAACCGAATTATGACTGATTGCATTGTGGAAGTGAGGAATTGCATACAACTTGGAAGGAATTAGTCTTATTTTGGCCACAACGCAAATGCCTCTATTTTAGAGTAAGATTCACCCAATTTTGGATCCTTAACATACTTCGAACCTGTCTCGTTTTTCCTGAGCCTGGGCATCTACCAAAAGAACATACTCAATGTCATATCAACCGCAAACAATATCAGGCTTTACCCTCGGCATAGGTATTGATTATGGCACCAGCAACACTGCCGCTGCTGTGTTTGATGGTGAAAAAGTCCGATTGGTGCCTCTGGAAGAACATTCCGCAGTTATGCCCTCCGCCACCTACATCGATCGGGACTTAAAATTGCAAACAGGCCAGGCCGCCATAGATCAATACATTGAAAGCAATATGGGTCGCACTGTTGAACTGAGTGCCGAAATTCTGGGGGAGGGCAGAAGCACTACCGGACAAATTGGGAAACGCGGCTTGCCGGAAGAAGCAGAGACTGAGACGATTTACGGGCAATCCTTTGTTGATGGCGGGCAAAAAGGCCGACTGTTTCGTGGCATCAAACGCCTGCTGGGCAACAAAAGTACACCTCGGTTGATGGTATTCGACCGACCATTTCGACTGGTGGCACTGATCACTCCACTCCTGCTTCGCATTCGCAACAGTCTCAACAGTATGCAGAAAAATGGGCATCTACCCACTGGCCATATTGATCATGTCTGCATCGGACATCCGGTTAATTTTGAAGGCACTGATTCTAAACGCAACATCAATGCCCTTACCCTACTCGCCGAATCTTACCAATATGCCGACTTTACTCGACAGAGCTTCTACCCGGAACCGGTTGCTGCGGCTCTCAGCTATCTGCACCAATATCCGCAATCAGGAAAGAAAACCATTCTAGCTGTAGACTTCGGTGGTGGCACCCTGGATCTTTGCGTACTTACTGCTGAAATAAGCCGCTTTAATGTAGTGGCTACACACGGGGTGGGAATAGGCGGGGATCATATCGACCAGATTATGTTCAGGGAACTTATTTTTCCACTTCTTGGTCGTGGCGAACGTTGGTCCCGACCCGGAGAGGACAGGGAAATAGAGACACTGTTTCCCTTCGAAGACTACGAGGACTTGTTGCTAAACTGGGCCATTAGTTACCTCCTCAATCAAAATCGCTATACCAGTCAATTGATGCAACGCATTGAGTATGGTGATGAGGCTGCAGGAAAATTTCGACGATTATATGACCTGATTAAAAACAACTACAGTTACCTGATTTTTCAATCCCTGAAGGATCTGAAAGCACGACTATCCACAGACGAGTTTGCACATCTTGACATCCCTGAGCTCGATATTGAACTGGACATCAGCAGAACTAAGTTCGAGCAGCTTATCAGTGACCTGTTAACACAAATAGAGGAAGTAATTCAAGATATGCTGAATAAGGCCAGACTGGAACCCGAGGACGTTGATCTTGTAATAAGAACTGGAGGTTCATCATTAATCCCTGCCATGAAAAGAATTTTGACCGATAGATTTCCTGGCAAGGTTGTGGAACATGACCCCTTCACCAGTGTGGCAACTGGTCTTGCCATCGCTGAATATCACAAATTAAGCCATTCCCGCCTCAAGGATTCAGCTACCAGCGTTGGTTAATGATCATGGAGGGAACAGTACAATTAAAAATTGATCTCCGCCTGATTTTAGAGAATATAGAATGTTTAATACCACCAGTAGAAAATGTGCCAAGGAGAATGAGGATTTCCCCTTCGAAACAATCAGTGATTTCGCTGAGTCAGAAAGTTGACAAATTGAACTAAAACTAAACAGACAAAACTATCATATCCACAATTGGCAAGCATAATACCTGGGTTTGGTGTTTAGCACTTTTGTTTTGGGAGCACTTACACCGTCATAAACGGATATTATTGATGTACTTTGGTGACCTCTTCGGTTCCATTACCGTACTGTCTATGATCTATTTTCGATTTCTTCAGAATATCGCAAAGTCAAATCTTGTCCTCATGATTTGCCCCTGAATTTCTCCAGCTCTTCAACAAAATGTGACTCCTTAGGCTGAATGGCAATTGCCTTGCCATAAGCCTCCTCAATATCACCTTTAGGGGCATCAAGCCTGTCGAGGATGCGGGCCAATTCCAGCCAAGTCCATGCATGACGCGTTGGCGTTGCCTCTCGATCAATCACTTTTTCAAGTAACGCCTTGGCTTCCTTTAGTAGCTGGAGACTGGAGTCGGAATCACTCTCTCCATGGTCGATTGCTGATAGCTGGATTTTGGTTTGAGCAAACTCAAACAAGGCCAGGGCATCCGAAAAAACTGATTCCTCAGCCTGTAAAAAATAGCTGTGTGCAAGTTCGGGATCACAAGCACGACGTGCCAGAAAACCCCCATCTACAGCGTCCTGGCCGTGTGAAACAGAGCGTTTACTATTGAGCAACTCCAGTGCCTTTCTTTTCTCATTCTCACCATTGGAGGCTATTAATACCTCAGCCAGTGAGTTCACAATATAAGGCACCGACTTTTCGGAACCACTGACTTCGAATATTCGCAATACTTCCTCTGCTCTGGAAAGTTCATGATGTTCGGCAAATGCCATGATCATTTCGGAAGCCAGCACCGTTGAGGCCTGGTTCGCTGACCAAGCCGACTCAATTCGGTGGTAAGCGTCATCGTGTGCGCCCAGCGAACGCAAATGAGCCACATCGCGCAATGCCACAATTTCCTGAAATTCTGGGTGCGCCGGCAAGGTTACCCGAAAATAGGTCCTTTGTTCGTCAAACTCAAAAACCGGCGGCGGCGAACCATTGTCCAACATGGCCTTAAAAACGCCGGGCAATCCAGCTCGATGCTCCTCTGCCAATCCCAGCTGCTTGAGATACTCACCGATCCGGCGATTGCGTACTGGTAGTGAAACAGTCTCAGCACCAGGTATCAAATGATTCTGCTCAATACCGGGTAAGGGACCAGGATAACTGACAATTTCAATCTTATCTGGATAAATATAGACCTTGGTCGGCTCCACCTGAACGATATCGTAGCTGCGATGATAAACGGCATTGACCAGGGACTCTCGAATTGCAGCAAAGGGGTAGCTAACCCAAGTGCGAACCAAACTGTGGTGATCTTTCTTTTGCGAATGTCGAGTCGTGTAATTTTCCAGAAATTTCAGACAGTCTCGAAGTTGATCTGCAAGGCCACCACTAAATTTTTTCACCTTTTGAATCTCGCCTACTCGCTCTGTAGCAAATAAAACCACCTCTATTTTTGCACTAGGGAACCATTTCAATGGATCACTCGAAAAAAACAAAAGCCCCATATTCCGGGGTACTTCCTGTCCATTAATCCGATTGGTGATTCGCATGCGCCGATAGACCTTAACGGTATCGGGTTCTTTGGCGAGATCACTTCGTATTTGAGACAGAAAATCGCGAGCCATTGCTTCACTGATATCTTCAACTCTGGCATTCATGCACGCCAGGTCGTCCCAAGGCACACGGACTGTTTGCTCGAACTGGACTTTCACATTTTTAGTGCAGCTCTCTACATCAACGGTCAAAGCATTCTCACGAATCCAGTAACACAATGCTCCATTGGCACTGTCGGGTGCTTGATGTGGTCGCATGTCACTTGCCGGAGCCCAAACAACCAGAACATTACGCCCCTCAATTTTTTCCAAGGCTAATATTGGTGAATAGATAGGATTCAGTTGATTGCAGTTTTTCCTAATCCACTGTTGGGCTTCCTCAAGTTGCTGATGAGATAAACCTGCCGGAGGCAGCACAGCAACATTATTTTGATCAGCAACCCCAATGATGATGTAACCACCATTGAGGTGGTGATGGTCATTCGCAAAGGCACAAATAGTCCTCAAAATCTCATAGCCACAACTTTCAGATTCCCAAGAGGCTTTGAATACGATCCGTTGGCTCTCTACGCCACGACAATGCAGTAAGTCATCAAGATTAATGGGTAAATTTGAGCTCATAAGGGTGACTATCTTTCAAATGACAGGTTTAATGAAGAATCCAATGCGGCAAGTAGAGTTGAAACACCTTCTCCGACAAAAATCCGAATTTTTTATTGTTTTGATTGGTTAAGATCAATCTCAACTGAGCGTTCTGCATAACGACAAAAGGCATTAGCAAGCTGCATTTGCCTAGGCGTTTTGCAGTCCGCCTGCATGAGACTTGGCGATGTGACAAGAATACAGCCGCACTTGGCGCGTGAAGTCGCCACATTAAACCTGTTGAGATTGTACAAAAACTCCATGCCGCGGGGTGCATCCGCCGGAGTTGAAGTTGCAGTTGAATAGATCGCAATTGGAGCTTCCTGCCCCTGGAACTTGTCCACAGTGCCTGCACGTATTTCTGGGAGTCGCTTCAGAATTTCCTGCACCTGAGCGTTATACGGCGTAATCACAAGAATATCGTTCAGAGAAAGCGTTGCCGATTCCTTCAAATGGTTTGTCCAGGTGGAGGATTCAGCCAGCAGATTGGTGACCAAGTTCTTGATGGCCTCAGCTTCCTCAGCCGAGGAGTTCACATTGCCCTCATGTACCACAGGTAAATACCAGAGACCGGCTCCGCTCAACTCACCTCGAGTAGCAATCTTTTGGTGCGCATTATGATTCCGGGAATTGAGTTTCCCGGCATAAAAAAGATCCGAGGTCAACTGACAAATCCGCGGGTGAAGACGCCAGGTTTGATCCAAAAACAAACCTTGATGGCTGCCAATAGTTTCCTTACCATCCAGCAGGTGGGCCAGAGCGGATATGTCTGTGCCATCCGGGTGTGTCCCCTGCACGGGTTGGTCAAGCTGCTGCGGATCACCCAGCAAAACCACCACCTTGGCCGCACCAGATATAGCAAGTACATTCGCCAGCGACATCTGAGCAGCTTCATCTACAATCAAAACATCAACCAGTTCGTGTGCTTCCTCGCGTGACCAGAACCAGGCCGTTGCACCACCCACATTAATGTCATCCCCCAATCCTTCCAGAAGCTCTCTGTTATCTTTGGTAAACCTAAGCGACATCTGATTCGGTTCGACAAGGCTTACTTTTTGAAGGCATACCAGATTAGTGCCCTCCTCGTGAGCTGCCTTGCAGACCCCATCCAGCATGTTACGTATGACTTTGTGTGAGTTGGCAGTGATCCCTACCGTTTTACCTTGCCGCACAAGCGCACAAACCATGCGACTTCCTGTGTAGGTTTTTCCAGCACCTGGAGGACCTTGAATCGGTAGTATGCCTGATGGCATCGATATAACAATGCGTTTTGCAGCGTCTAGGATTGTTTCTCCTTCCTGTACCAGGGGCTGAGGCACACCACGAGGCTCATAGCGCAATAGGAGGTCGCGTGCCGCCTGATAGGCTTCATTGCTCTCTATGCCATGTTCGGCAACGTGAGTACCAAGTCTAAACAATGCCTGCGCAAGAACTACCGTATTGACATGGCCATGCTTGAATACCGCCGTAGGATGCATATCAGAACAATTCGCTGATTTTTTGATAACAACATACCCTTGTTCCATGGATACTTCGGTAGCAGTGCCGAGTTTTTCGCCGCCTTGCTGTCGCAAGATATCGCCATTGCGGACTTCGCTTTCCTGTGGGTCAAATCGGTAACGATGTAAAGCACTGCGACCCTCGCTTTCCACGGCTCCTGCAAACTTTAGCCCGGACAATGCCTCGCGCTCTTTCAACAAATCGTCAGCGGATAGTTCTGCCAGCCTAAAGTAGTTCCACCAACTTGACTTGTTCTCGCGGCGATGAAAGTCGAGTAAATTGGCCAAAAGCCAGCGGGCAGAATGTGTCGGCGACCAATCGTCAGCATCCTCAGGAAGTTCTTTAGTCAGAAGTCTCATCAGCTCAGCGACCTTCACAGCCCATTCAGAGATGTTTTCTGAGGCTTCAGCCTCATTCGGCTCGGGTCGCTCGACAGTTTCACCAGCGTTAATCGCATCCATTCGCAACGCTTCGAGCCAATCACGCAAAGCAAGAATTGCCCTGCAATCATCCTGATTATGAGCTTGAATGTCCTCCTTAATCTCGGCAGCAATATACTCTGGCCTGTCCAAAGCCAGCTCAGACTTGAGTCTTGCCAGAGCCGCAGCAGATTTGGCTTGCGGCAACTGCCGCTCATAACCAAACAAAGGTTCAAGTTTTTTGATGGAGTAACTTTCTATGCCCGCACGAATACCATTCCTGACCACACTGGAGAGATCAACAAATAGACCGGCACGCAGCATACGATCAATATCCTCTTCGTGCGTCCCGTAACGCCCCATGAGCCGTTTTAATGCCGAGGGTTCATAGGCTGTATAGTGATATAAATGTAGATTGGGATTTCCCTGCCAGCGATCCATCACATAATTCATAAAGGCATCAAATGCCTGGTGCTCCTCAACGCGATTGAGAGCCCAGATTGCCTGATACTCCCACTCACCAGACGGATTCCGTGCAATATATCCCATCAGATATTCCAGCCCCTGAGGGCCGGTAAAAGCATCACCCTCAAAATGCAGAAAAATATCGGCAGCATCTGGCTCCGGCAGCAGGCATAGTCCAAGACCAGCTGTCACCGGCAACCGTTCGACCACGGGTTGTCCCGTTTCTCGCGCCTGTCGCTGCACACGGGCCTGCTCCCTACCTTTCTCGAGCAAGCGTTTCGAGCCGCGTTTAGGCTCAAAAGCCAGAGGCAACGGCAATACAGCCAGCTCGGCGAGAGTGGTAACATCATGCTTGTTGAGTTCCGTGGCCTGCGCCTTGGTCAGATTGGCCACCAGACTCAGATGGTCATCCTCCCGACGCTGCTGTTCACAAACACTGTTCCAACGACAAATGTCACAATGCGACTTGGGATAAGGATAGGGGATATCACCAGGATCGTTGATATAACTTTCAAACGAATGCCGAACATTGCGAAAATAGGCTGCAAAATCCTGAAAGCAAAAGGTCTCCGCCTGAAACTCCTTCCATGGTGGTACAACGTAAAACTGTGAAGGAGCAGTGCCCTGGGCTACCTCCAGTAATTCTGCATGCAAGCAAAGTTGAAGAACCGTTTCTGCGCTGGTTTCCCTGGCAAGGCTGACAATTTGAGGCTCATACAGCCATCCGCCCAAATTTGACTGACCTTCCACTTTTATCAAGATATCTGTCCGACCAGCCCAGCTGGCATGAGAAAATGCGGCCCCCACAATGACATCCACGCCTCCGGCCATCCCGGCCAGCGTTTCCTCAATGCTTGTGGCATCAACACCGGTGCCCGCAATCTCAAGAACGCTAAGTCCTGAACTGTGAAGGTATTCAACATACTGTTTCTTATGTTCCAAGCGGCGACGGCGCAACAGCTTAAGCCTGGCACTGGAATAAACCGGTGCTTCACTTACTCCCTCAACCAGGCAATGATCCATGGCAGTGAGCGTTTTGCAGTGAGTGAAGTGGGACAGATCGTGGTGGGTGTATTGCATGGAATGTGCAGGAGAATTCAAGCCATGATTAATCGCAAGAGCAGCTTACTGTGCAAAGCAAACTACATGTCATTATAGCGAACCAAAGACCCGGCATTGATTTTCCACACAAACCATGTTTAATTGAGCATGCTGAAGCCAGAGTTTTGCATATGACTCAGTGTACTCCCGAGTAGCTTAAATATCATCAGTATTGTCTGGCTTGTCGGACAGCCAAGGTTATTTGATTAAATTATAGCAGAACTGACATGGATAATTCAGCCACATAAAGCAATCGCCTTGAGCCTGAGCATTCAGGAGACTAACCCGAAACCAGATGAAATA
Source organism: Gammaproteobacteria bacterium (assembly GCA_026710425.1). Lineage (GTDB taxonomy): Bacteria > Pseudomonadota > Gammaproteobacteria > Pseudomonadales > Pseudohongiellaceae > UBA9145. The sequence continues at coordinate 23,615 of JAPORB010000084.1, read as the reverse complement.
TGGACAAAAACTTGCAATTTTCGCGCCGTGAGTTCCTGAAAAATTCGGCAGTGCTTGGTGGAGTGGCAACTCTGGGGGTTGGCACAGTGGCGGCACAACCTACCACCAGTGCACCCTTTCCTACTCATAATGACCGCACCAAGGGCTGGTTACGTTTCATCTGGGAAAAGGCCACCACTCCGGATGACTGGGGATACCGAGAAAATATTGAACTGCCATGGGGGGTTCGACTTCCCCAGGGTGAAATAGATTTCACGGTTAGTGATATGGGCCCACACCCATGGTGGGATCAATATGCCGCACCACCAATGCTGAGTTATCCGCGCTTTGACCTTGCCGATTCCAGCTATCCGATTTTACTGATGGCGGATCAGACTCCTGCCTGGCGGGAAGTCTATACCCGCATTATGGATGAGTTGGCGAATCGACATACCTCCTACTGGGCGGCCATTGACTGGAATACCTTCATCGGACCCAGTCCTCAGCGCAACAAATACAACATGTTCAATGCCTTCGGTTACCCGTCATGGCCAGAACGGGTCAGGGGTAATTACGACCGCCCTGGCTGGACAGCAAATGGTGTGGAACCCTGGGGATTGCAACCCGACCCTATTGGTGCCGACGGCAATCTGTTTTTTCGTGGTTGGCTTAATCTCGTACTATCGATTTACAAGTATGTGTCCGGAGATGACAAGTGGGAACAGCCCTGGGAAATCGCCGGATATGAGAATGAGCACTTTGAGTGGACACAACCGCGAATCGTGGAGCATCTCCACCGGCAATACACCGATCATCCTGAAGGTCCGCATTGCGAAAACACCAAAGTCTGGCCGTTCTGTAATTCCGCCGCCGGACTTGGAATTTACCTGTCTGATCAACTGGGTGTGACTAATGCCCACGGTGCATTCGAGAACTGGGTCGAGTTCATGAAGGATAATTACCTGTCCATCAATGATCAAAAAGAAATCGAATGGTCAACTATTTACTATGATCCGTTGGAGCAATTCAAATTCAATGCGCCTGGTTCTGCTGTTACGGGTGTCGGCACAGCGTTTTACCTTTTGCCTCAATCCACTGAAATCGCCACTCTCATTTATGAGGGCATGGTTAATGCTTCAGGGTTGCGGAACCCTGCAAAAAAGGTGGCACAGCCCAATCCACTAGCACAAGTAGTGGCCAAGGCACTGGGTGATGATGTTGTTTTCGAACGCCTGAGACTGGCGGCAGAAGAGTTTTCCGAGCCCAGATTTTTCGGCCCCGACAACGATCGCTTCGGCTGGTGGTCCAATCTTGATGAGCCATGGCCTCGCGGCACTTCCACCGCACAGCAAATGATGAGCGAGATCGCTGAGGGTGACTGGATTAATGTCTTCAAGGTCAGACATCTGGATAAGTACACTGCACCAACCCTGGAGGGTGTGGACTATCCCAATCTTGGTGTGGATACAGCCTGGAATGATAAGGGTAGCGGAGTCCTTCACATTGGCACTTACCCTGGGGATCGAAACACAACAGGCCGTGAGACCAGTTGGCAAATCACCAATTTGCCTAATGCAGCGGAGACTGTTGTCATTGAAGATGGACAGACATTAAGTGATGTCCTGGTGGTTAACGCCAACACCATTCAGGTAAATTCGGTTATCGGTCGACATCAGTATCAGGTCCGTACCGGCTATTATGGTCAGGAACTGGTTAGGACTGCACCAGATGCCTTGTCAGTTGTGAATGCAACGACGGCAACAGCCAACCGCCGTAGTGCCGAGCAAAATGTCCGGGCGGCTGAGACAATAATGGCCGCTGGTGGTGCAGGCTGTCCGTGCTGTGCTGGTATCGGCAATACTGGCTAAATGTCTATTCTTAAGAGAGGTAACATCGATGGTATTCAAAAATATCTGTAGCTTCTTCGCCATTCGGGCAAGTCTCTTGCTCGGATTGCTTTTGTTCTCAGGCATGGTGCAGAGTGCTCCAAACGAAGCGGTCGATATCAGGCCAAAGGAAGTGATACTGCATATAGACAACATGACCTGAGCCAGTTGTGTAGTTGCCGTGCGCAACTCTCTTCGGAAACTTCAGGGCGTTGAATCCGTAGAAGTCGATCTGGACCTTGGAGAGGTCGTGGTAAGCTACCGGCCCGAGCAGGTTAGCATTGAGACCATGATCGTGGCCACCACAGCCGTAGGCTTCCCAGCGTCAGCCTTGCCGCCACAATCCTGAATCCCTTGTAAGGAATGCGAAAATGGACCAAAGCAATAAAAGAACTTCATCTTTTTTAATCGCTGGCGTATTGACCTCAGTAGTCTCAAGTGCCTGCTGCCTGGGGCCACTGTTCCTGCTTGCTACTGGTCTCAGTGCCGCCTGGATGAGCCAGCTGATGTCATTGGAAACATTTCATCCCCTGTTTGCCACCGCTACGATCGTTATGTTTGGAATTGCAGGTAGACGTATCGACTGGTCCAAAACAGCTGATTCAGCCGAGTCCAACTGTCAGGTGACTCAGCAGCACATAATGTTCAAGATTGGATATCTATTTTTAAGCACATTAGCCCTTGCGCTGATATCCAGTATCTGGTGGATTCAGTACCTGGGATAAAGATTGGACGGACTCAAGCCCGGAACCTCAACTTTGCATTTATCATAATAAAGACTGCCATCACTGCTGAGGTATTTTGATTAGCACTTCCTCTGATTGCTCCTGCTTTCTGTTCTGCTCATTATCCTGCCCGGGGATAGATAACGATCACTCAACAAGGATTGAAGCAACCAAGTCGGCACGAATAATCATATTATGATGTCACTTATTCTGATGCCCGAGTCTCATTCGGCATTCTACAATGGATATTCTATTATCATTATGAACTAATTTCCTGATATCACAGTGCTTTCGGCTTTATCTGATTCTGTGTCTGATGCTGGTTGGTGATGTTGCCAGTGTTAAGCCAAAGAACCAGTCGATTGAGAAAATTCTAAAATAAGAATTGCAGAATCCGGCCAGTTCGGTTGAATATGAATGGCATGAGATCACCGACGAGGAACTATTTGCCGACTTTGTTAATCGTTTACAGGACAATAGAGAAGGTATGGTCAGTGCACTTATAGTAAGGGATGCATAATTGGTATGATCGCCATGATGGATCTAGCTGTTTACGAGGAGACCCTGCATGTAGCTAACAGTTCGACTTCTCTCTCAACTGTCGGGAATCGCAGCCACAAGATTGCGGTAAGGAGACTGCATTCCACAGGTACCAATGACATCATAGTTGAAGTGATAGAGGAGTTGAAGCCTGATGAAAACCTCACCGAATAGGAATCCCTGTGCGGCAACTCATAGCTGCAGCGTAGTGTCTTTTATCTATCAGTTTTTCGTGAATGCACAGATCGGATCTTGAGCAAAAAGCGCATCAGTGTCTAAGGAGTCACGACTTTCTGCCGTAGTCCATCTGCTGACATCATTGGGTAAACTGCCAACGATGTGGTAAGCTAATACAGCTTTCTTAACCGAATGGTAATGCAAGTAAACTTGCATCTTTTGTCAAGATAACCACCCACATTTTCTGATCTGTCTTTGCGACAAAACTAACCTGTCAGACTGTCCAGCTTGCTTTCCATGCACTTGATGCACATGTTAATCAGCGTAATCCTTTTCTTTAGTCAATCGCTGGGTAGTAGTCTGATTGTTTACGCTAGCCGACCTCCCTAGGTGATCATTGTACCAGCCTGTCCTTTTTCGAAACCCGAATTTTGTAACTTTGGAGAGAAATCGGATGTGTCAAAACCTTAATTTATGATTTTATGGCCATATCACCCTTGTACATAGCACTTCGCAATTACAAAATAGGTCTATCTCATACCTTTCTGCATGACGGTTGCGTTGCAATCGGAACCCAAACGCCCTATCTAAGTTCAGTAAGCATGAATTACTGTCAAATCCAGTGCTAATTCTTCCGATATCTGCCAAGAAATATTTGCAATTTAGACCCAATGTTGGCACTATCATTAAGTCGATAGTGCCAAAAAGAGTCAAACTAACTGTCATAACAACAGACCAAAATGTGGAGTAAGACTATGTCAAAATGCTCATTTTTCACTACCCTGACCTGCTCTTGTATGTGTATGATTTCCTTGGGAGCCTTGGCAGATGATGTCCCGCGAGTTGGTAACTACAGCTTTCCAACATCCACCGAGAATGCAGCTGCCCAAGAGCAATTCATGCTGGGTGTAGGTTATCTGCATAGTTTCGGGTTTACTCAAGCCCAGGAGGCATTCCGCCGAGCCCAGGAACTTGAGCCAGATTTTGCCATGGCCTACTGGGGAGAGGTTTTTACTTATCAGCACCCCTTCTTTGATCCGGTCAGCGAAGGTCCCGCTGCGGCACTGGAACGACTGGCACCCACCCCTGAACTCAGGCTGGCTAAGGCACCCAATGACAAGGAGAAAGGCTTTCTGAAGGCGGCTGAGGCTTATGCGACTGCTCCGGGCGGCATGTCAGATCGGCGCATTGCGTGGAATAAAGCCATGGAAGATGTCTACGAGCAGTATCCAAACGATGATGAAGTGGTCGCTTTCTATACAGTCTCAACCCTGGCCGCTGCCACGGCCTCCGGAGACATGCGCCAGCGCATGAACATGAAAGCTGGTGCACTGGCACTTGAGCTGTTCAAGCGAAACGATGCTCATCCCGGTGCAGCGCACTATGTGATTCACGCCTTTGATGATCCGATTCATGCCCCAATAGCACTGGAAGCGGCATTGAAATATCGTGACATTGCCCCAGCTGTTTCTCATGCCCGACACATGCCCTCGCATATCTTTATTCAGCATGGTATGTGGGATTATGTGGTTGAGTGGAATGATTCAGCCTTTCTGGCAGCACGTGAACTGTGGAAGCCCGGCGACAGGGTGGGAGATCAAAATCACTCCTCTGACTGGGGCCAGTATGGTGATCTACAACGTGGGAACATTGAAGGGTCTTTGGAATGGATTAGCCGTGCCGAGCAGACCCTTGCTGAAAACCCCGATGATTCACGTTCGGCCGAAACGGTCAAGATTATGAAGGCTCGTCATACCATTGAAACTGGTGACTGGCAACTGGTCGATCTTAATGATGATCTCAGCGACTATCAGTTGTTGGCACTGGGCATGAGTGCAGCTAATCTAGGCGAGTTGGATTTGGCTGATCGTGTTGCTGAACGCTTGGGGCAGCTAGCATCTGACAGTCCAGATGATGCAAACCTACAGATTATATTTGCTCAAATCTCGGCACTGGCCAAGACTAAACGCAATGGTTCGGCAGCAGCTGATGAAGTGGCGGCAATGCTAGCAGGTGCTATTGCTCGAAAGGAAGCAGGGCGTCTACCCAATGGAGCGGCCAGACCTCTCAAACCGATTCACGAACTTGCTGGTGAGATTCACCTTGAGTTGGGCAACGCAACTGACGCCGCCGAACTTTTTGAAACCTCTCTGTTGCGACTGCCTAATCGTCCATTGTCCCTTCTGGGTGCCGCTCGCGCCTATGACATCTTGGGTGATGAGGCCAAGGCGCAAAGCAAGTACCAAGATTTGCTTATGATTTTGAGCGATGATTCCAATTCCTCTGTGCAGGAGGCCAGACAATTTGTTGCCATAAACTAACGAAAGGGCCTCTGCTGCAATGGGCAAACAAACACCGCAAGAGTCAACCGATAAAGTTGCCGCAAATGGTCTGATCAACCGACGCCATCTCCTGAGCCTCAGCCTGGGTGGTGTAGGCATGGCAGTCGCCAATACCGTGCTGGGGCAGGAATTGCAGATACCTTCCTGGTCCAGAATGCCTGGACCCGGTCCCAGTGCCTACGGCAATCGGTCGCCTTATGCAGAGAACATGCTGCGGCTAATCTATAACACCGATCCGCTTTACCCTGGAGGTGGCGGCTCACGCTCACCTCTGCAACATCTGCACGGAACTATTACCCCGAATTCACTGCATTTTGAGCGTCATCATGCGGGTATTCCTGCTATTAATCCAGAGCAGCACAAGCTAGTGATTAACGGTCTGGTCCGGCAACCTCTGGTGTTTAATTACGAAGCCTTGCTGCGATATCCCATGGTCAGCAAGCTCTATTTTGTGGAATGTTCAGGCAACAGTGGGGCACTGCTCAGACAGGCTGAACCTGATCAATCCGGCACAGCCCAGAGTCTACATGGCCTGGTCTCCTGTGCTGAATGGACAGGTATTCCACTTTCTACGCTGCTGGATGAAGCTGGTGTGCTGTCCGAGGCGAATTGGGTTGCTGCGGTTGGAGCCGATGCGGCCAGCATGGGCCGCTCAATTCTACTGGGTAAAGCATTGGATGATTCCATGGTAGCATTGTTCCAAAATGGTGAGCCGGTGCGTCCGGGACAGGGATACCCCTTGCGCCTGCTTAATCCGGGCTGGGAGGGTAATACCAACGTAAAGTGGTTGACCCAATTGAAGCTGACCGCCGAGGCACCACATTTTCGGGATGAGACCAGCAAGTACACCGACACTCTCCCGAACAGGTTCAGTCTCAAGTTCACTTTTCCCATGGGCACAAAATCCCTGATCACCTCTCCCTCGGGCCAAATGATGCTGGAGAAGCCAGGTATTTATCGAATTAGCGGTATTGCCTGGTCTGGGTCCGGCGGCATTCGCCGTGTCGAAGTTAGTGCAGATGGTGGTCGTAGCTGGGCCGAGGCACTAATTGAGGGGCAACTTAATGAGAAAGCCCTTACGCGCTTCAGTATCCCGTGGGAATGGAGCGGCGGCGAGGCTGTTCTGCAAAGCCGTGCTACAGACAACCAGGGTTCTGTACAACCAACCCGTGATACAATTTTGGCAGAAAGGGGCAACATTACCGCTTACCACAATCACTGTATCCAGAGTTGGGGTGTAAACACAATGGGTGAAGTACGAAATGTCTATGCTTGAAAAATTCGCTGTCCTTTGCATGGCTGCTTTATTTGTCTGTCTGCCCCTAGCAGTCAGTTCCCAAGAAATCGTGCGGCTTGGTACGCCAATTAATGAGGCTGATCTGGTTGATTTTGATCTGATTGCTGAACCCGGCGGTGATGGATTCCCACCAGGCAACGGCACAGCCCGGCAAGGCAAGTCTGTCTATGAGGCCCGGTGTGCCGCCTGCCATGGGATTAGTGGTGAGGGAATTTCAGGCAGAACCGTGATTGCTGGGGGAGACATGAATTCTGAAGAACCTCCCCTGCGCACCGTTGGCAGCTACTGGCCCTATGCCAGCACCCTGTTTGATTTTGTGCGACGGGCCATGCCCGCAGAATCACCCAAATCGCTCACCAACGAGGAAGTGTACCAGGTTGTTGCCTACGTCCTTTTTCTGAATGGACTTGTTGATGAGGATGAGTCTCTCAATGCCGAAACCCTGCCTCGAGTTGAAATGCCCAATGCCGATGGCTTTATCGATCGCAGCAGGGAGCATTAAGGTCTAACTTGACGATCAATCTTTTTCCTGAAGAGCCGTTGCGAGGCAATGCAATAAGCACTTCAACATGCTCTGCCGAGTGTTTCACCATAATGTCCCAGCACGGTCTACTGATTCTCTCAGAATCTGAAACGGTGAGAGCTGCAAAAGACAAGACTCATGAGCAACAAAATCAAACGTCTCAGTATGACAGATCTCAGTGGTTCGGGACGGGGTAAGTTTATTGACGAATTATTCCTGGGTTTGAAGGAATATGGCTTCGTAGTGCTTCAGGATCACAGCATCAGACAGAGCCAACTTGATCAGGCTTACCAGTTAGCTACAGCTTTTTTTGACTTGCCGCTGGACATCAAAATGAAGTACGACAGCGGTCAGGGTGGTGCACGCGGCTACACCTCATTTGGGAGAGAGAATGCCAAAGGCAATCCCTATTCCGATCTCAAGGAATTCTGGCATGTAGGTCAGGAGGTAGGTATCGGCAGTCCCTATAGGAATGTGTATCCTGCCAACTTGTGGCCAGCAGAGCTACCAGAGTTCAAAACAGTTTTTCAGCAGTTATTTCGTGATCTGGAAACCCTTGGCAAGACTGTGCTGGAAGCTCTTGGTGAAGCCATGGAGCTGGAGCAAGATTTTTTCCGGAACTTGGTTAAAGAAGGCAATTCTATTTGCCGCATCCTGCACTACCCCTCTGTAGCGGGCTTGGATACTTCGAACTCTATGCGGGCAGCCGCCCACGCTGACATAAACCTGCTGACGTTACTGGTGGGAGCCACCGATTCAGGCTTGGAACTTCTGGACAAGGACGGCAACTGGATGCCGGTTGTCAGTGACGAAACGGAAATTGTGCTGGACACTGGCGACATGATGTCCCGGCTGACCAATGAATTGTTGCCCTCGACGGTTCATCGCGTAGTCAATCCAATGCGGCAGGATACTTCTCGTTATTCCATGCCGTTCTTCCTGCACCCACACAATGGTGCCAACCTTGAATGCCTGCCGCAATGTTCAGGCGACTCCGGTCCAAAGTACCCACCCATTACTGCCGGTGAATTTCTTGACCAGCGTTTGAAGGAAATTGGACTCACTACAACTTGAATGAATGGCCTGTGAAGCCTGCCTGCTATAAGGAAATCGAAAGTTTTTGCATTCAATGTATTCAGTTAAAGTCTCAGACGCATACTAATCACAGTTGTGATTTTTAGCCTGTAATTATTCAATCTGACATTCCAGTTTCATTGCTGGTTCAGATAGAACCCAGTACTACCTTGCCATAGACATTTATGGAAGTGCTGGAAGTTTCGCATTTACTTACATTAAGTATTAAAAAAGGCAGTTTTTATCGGCTCAACCTCATTAATTTTACCATCCCGATAAGCTATCGGGAATTGCTTATGAGCATTGAACAATAATTGCGTTATATTATTGGCGACTTTCCCAAACTCTGACCCGGGCTTTAGCTGTGTCGAAGATTCGCTCGTAGTTAAGACGTTCGACCATGGCACGGGTGTTGGCACTCAGGCGTTGCCATAAAGGATTGTACATAGTGTGGGTGGCGGCGTAGGCATCCCAGTTGACTGGTGCTACAGAATCGGTGCCAAAGAGAAACCGGGTCGAGTGCTTTTCGATCAGTCGCGCCCATGCTTTCGTTGCATCGGCATCGCGCACGACATAGCGAGCGACCAAATCCCAGGATATATCCAGCATCACATGATCATAACGCGGGTCGTCCAGCATCTGGTCAAGCAAGGCAAGGTGCTGCGCAGCTGGGGCGATAAACCGACCAAGTCCGGTATGGGCCCAGATCACTGAAGCATCAGGATGAGCTGCCAGTAGGCGCAAAATATTGTCATAGTGAACAGGATGTTCGCCTTGACGTACGGTGTCAATGTCGCAGTGCATGATTGCGACAAGTCCAATTTCTGCTACCGCCTCAAAAATACGGTCAAGTGCCGGATTGCTCAGACTAGCCGTATGGCCCGCAACCTTCGCCGAAACGAATTCCTTGTGTACGCTGAACTCACCAATGCCAGTGAATACGCCAGGGAAAGTGAGCAAGACTCGACGAATGTGGTCAGCTGCATACATGTCGGTGGGGTTGAAGCCCGTGATCATCGGATCCACACGCCTCTTTAGCGAATCGCTCAGAGACTGATATTCCATTGCGATCGCCGCATCGACATAGGAATAGTAATAGAGCGCAGCATCGGATCGCAGGTAATAGTCGGGGTTGCGATCGCCAGTAACGAAATAATCCCACTTTTGCTGCAAAGGGATGCCAAACATAGCAACCCGGCCCACCCGGTCGCCGACGATTTCAAAATAGCGATCGGCACTGATACCTTGCTGGATGTAGTTCGTCAGATGGAAATGGGCATCGTTAAAAATGGCAGATTCGGTGCCCCCTTCACCAGTTGCGCTACTTGCAGCGGCTGCCGGATAACTCGCCGCCACGCAGAAAAACAGCATGCACCTGACCCATCGCTCGGCGCGAGTAATGACTACTAGGAAACCCATAAAAAATCTGGTGTTCTTGCAGTAAGCAAGCACTTTATCATTGATCATAGCATCGTCACCAAAGACTATATAAGTAACTCACTAATACTGCTTCATGCAGCTGTAAAGGCAATCCATGAGGCCTGTGAAATTGCTATAAATCCCGATTTTTAGCTGACTATTGATACTGATTTTAGGGGATTACCAGCTGATAAAGGCTTAAGCATAGTCTGAGCATCAGTCAGTCTTCATACCGATCGTATTATAACGTAACTTGCACCTTT
>JAPORB010000084.1:0-13133 GCA_026710425.1 Gammaproteobacteria bacterium | reverse complement strand
TGAATCATCTGATCCTATAACATAGATGGTGGAAGAAGCTTTTTGAAATACTCCATGAGCTCATAGTGCAAGTGATTCAAAGTTAGTTGCAGGTTTGATTGTCAATAGCATTGAAGCAGGCTATCTCCTTTATCATGCTTTAATTCAGCCAATCTGTCCAACATCATGACAAAGCATAAGTCACTTTTTCCGTGCAATCCAGCAATGCCTCTATGCGCCAGTGTAAAACCAGATTTTAGGTACAACGCATAGTGTCAAGTCGGTACAGTGCGCCCTTTTGATTAGCAAAGGTCTATAAGTCGGTATTTATGGTTTTAACATATTTACAGTGCGAGGGTAGCTGATGGATAATTCTGGGGATTTGAGCAACTTTACCAGTTGGTTCTTGCAGGCGGAGATGCTTAGCAGAGGGAGTTGCACTGTTCTACAACCCTTGATTTATCTGGGTCATAGGGCATTCTCGAAAGAATATTATCTCAAAAAAAGCCATTATGGCCTGTTTTCGGCATATTCTTCGTTTTTGATAAAATTTCATCCCAAGCAAAATGGCCAAAAATTATCTTCAGGTGAAATCCTAAAACCAAATTATGACTGATTGTATTGCGGGGGTGGGTAATTGAACACAAGTTGGTGGGAATTAGTCCTTTTCTAGCCACAGCGCAAATGACTCTTAGCATATCCAATGGTGTCAGCAGGCAGCGACAACTGGGATAATATTCTGCTGAAATCGGCAATGAAAACGGAATGTTTGATCTGCTCTCATGGGCATAAAATCAAACTATGATACATTGCTCATCGAAATCGTAGAGGTTTAGTTTCAGTTGAAGGAAAGATGTCAGGCATAAGCAGCACAATCAGAGAAACCTGCCGAGTTGCTCTACTAGGGAATTAATTTCAAGGGTTTCGGCACCCCCTGACTGATCCAGCCGACGTATGCTGGCACAGGCAGGATCAGAATCTGCAAGCAGTGTAATCACTGCTGTGGCCCCCAAGTTGTAAGCACGTTTGATTTGTGCCTTGCTCTTGCCACCTCCGCAATGGCTGATGACACCCAACCTTGGGTATTGCTGACGAATGGCACTTGCCAACTTCTGACTTTGCGCTGCGTCATCGGGATCAGCACCAAGAATGTAGACATCAATTGACTTGAGCGCATCATGTGGTATTTTTTCCAAAGACTCCAGCATAAGTACCAGACGCTCAATACCCATGGCAAAACCACAGGCAAAGGTGGCTTTGCCGCCAAGTTGCTCCACCAAACCATCATAGCGGCCTCCTCCGCAAACAGCACCCTGGGCTCCCAGTTCCAGTGTGGTCCATTCAAAGACACAGTTATTATAGTAGTCCAGCCCCCTGACCAGATGCCGATTTTCTACGAAGGCGATGTCCAAATCCGCTAGCAATGATTTTAACTGCTCATAATGTTCCCTTGATTGGGGACTGACAAAATTAGCCAAAACTGGAGCTTCCTGCAAAATTGCCTGAACCTGCGCATTCTTGCTATCCAGTACCCGTAGCGGATTACTATACATTCGATGCCTGGCATCATCATCCAATGCTCTGCTGTGCTGCTTGAGGTATCCGGTCAGGGCGGCACTATAAGACTTTCGGTCAGAAGCCGTCCCAATATTATTGATTTCCAGAGTCAGGTGGTGGATCAGATCCAGGTCGCGCCATAGCTGTGCCGAGAGCTTGATAACTTCTGCATCGATATCTGGCCCGGCCATTCCAAAGGCCTCAACGCCGAACTGGTGAAACTGGCGGTAACGCCCTTTTTGCGGACGTTCATGGCGAAACATCGGCCCTTGGTACCATAAGCGCTGCTGCTGATTGTATAGAAGCCCATGCTGCTCAGCGGCGCGCACACAGCCCGCTGTGCCCTCAGGCCGCAGACTGAGCTTGTCTCCGTTGCGGTCTTCGAATGTGTACATCTCTTTCTCGACAATATCGGTAAGCTCTCCTATGGAACGCTGAAACAGGCTGCTCTGCTCCAGCACTGGAAAGCGGATCTCCTGATAACCGAAACGCCGAACCACGGAATGAAAAATGCCCTCAAGGAATTGCCAGCCTTGGGACTGACCAGGGAGTATGTCATTCATACCCCGGATTGCCTGCAGTTTTGCCATGAGAGGAAGTCAGATCAGCAACAATTGAATGATCATGGCTGACAGACCAGAATAATTCTTAACTGGCGGGGTCCGATTCGGACACGGTATCTTGCCCGTGTATTTGAGACGAATTACTGACCTTGTCTAGTCAGAGGCTATTAGATCCTTTTTGGATGCCTGCTTATCGGCCACTCGCTGCCTGACCATGGATTCAAGCTCATCCAACAGGTTGTCATTGTTGACCTTGTGGTGGGGTGTACCTTCGATATAGGCAAGATTATTGGGGGAGGCACCAGTAAGACCAATCTCGGCAACCTTTGCTTCCCCAGGTCCATTAACGATGCATCCTATCACGGCCACATCAATAGGCGTGGTAATGTCTTCCAGCCTTGCTTCCAGCTGATTGACCACACCAATTACATCAAAGTTCTGCCGAGAGCAGCTGGGACAGGCAACAAGATTGACACCCTTATATCTTAACCCCAAGCTTTTGAGAATATCGAAACCGACTTTCACCTCTTCCACCGGATCGGCGGCCAGCGACACTCGGATGGTATCGCCGATTCCATCCATCAACAGGGATCCAAGTCCAATAGCTGACTTAACTGTGCCGGATCGTTGCCCGCCTGCTTCGGTTATGCCTAAGTGAAAAGGATTGTCGACCTGATCTGAAAGAGTACGATAGGCAGCCAGTGTCATAAACACTTCCGAGGCTTTAAGGCTGATTTTGAAGTCCTGAAAATCAAGCTTATCGAGAATATCTATCTGAATCAGGGCCGATTCCACCAGAGCCTCGGCTGTAGGTTCCTTGTATTTTCGCAAAAGTGCCTTGCCCAATGACCCGGCATTTACCCCAATCCTTAATGGCACTCCCTTGTCCTTGGCACTGTCGATAACTTTCCTGATGCGGTCTTTGCTGCCAATATTGCCAGGATTGATGCGCACACAGTCCACCCCGTCTTCCAGCACCTTCAGGGCAATGCGGTAATCAAAGTGGATATCCGATACCAAGGGGATTTTCACCTGCCGTCTGATTTCTCGGAACGCCTCTGCCGCATCCATTGTGGGTACAGATACGCGTACAATATCCACCCCGGCAATGACCATGCGCCCTATTTGTTCAAGGGTCGCTTTGACATCCGTGGTTTCCGTGTTGGTCATGGTCTGCACCGATATCGGTGCATCACCACCCACCGGCACATCACCAACCATGATTTGCCGAGTCTTTCTACGATTGATGTTTTTTTGAGCGTTCAAACTGATTCCAGAATTTAAAGCCAATCACCTGCAATGGGATTATCTTATCAGAAAATTTCCACTTGTAGACTATCTTACCAAAATGATTATACCAAAAGTATTGTCGCAAAGTCTCTACAATCGGAACCATATTTATTGCAATACCTTGATAATTTTGAGATTTTCCCTCATTTCGCACTAAGTTTTAACATTTACTAATAAAATCAGTATGTTGTAACTAAAAATTAATTGATTTTTACTGCTCTTGGGCAAACCTTCCCCATAATCACGCACTTACATCAGGGTTGAGAGTCTTACTGATGATGCCCTGATGGTACTGACTATGCCAATTTACATCGGCTGTGTGCAAGATCGCAGTATTGCAGTCAATCCTACTAGCAAGATCACAAACAGCACAATTAAGACAGTTCCTCGATATTTGTACCAGCCTCGAATTGTGCGAGTGACATCCAAAGCCCGTTCTGGCTCGGGATCTACAAACCGATCAAAACTGGTCAGCAATTCTTTCGAATCCAGCCCAAGAAGCTCACCATAGAGCTTGATATACCCTCGCGCAAAAACATGGCCTGGCAGCTCTTCATACAGATCGTTCTCAATAAGGTTAACGAAATGAGCAGTCAGATGAATTTTTTCTGCAACATCTTTCTGTGACAACTTCAGATGCTGCCTTGCCAAGGCTAGGACACTGCCGGGAGTCTGCGAACTTTGCGAAGTGGATGACTTCGCATCCGGCATTTCTTCTGCCATCATTTACCCCCGATCAGCGCAGGGCACCAACACTTCTGAATGACACAGCGGACAGGAGTGCTGATCTCAACCCAGCCATCAGTGTCTGCATTGGTTTTCCTATTTGTCCTAACAGCCTCGGAAACTCTCTCTGAAGATGAAATACCCGCCAAGAAGTTATGGAGTTGGGTGAAAAGTGCGATTATCCGCCCTGTGCATTCAGAGACCAGTGTCTTGACCTGCTGGATCGCTAGACAGTAAGTACCAGCCCATGAAAAAATCCCATCTAACAATAGTTCAGCACTTGCCATGACGGGCACTATGACTCTCCACAGCATGAAGACTCCTGCGACTGCTTCTCAATTACTATATCGACCACTATCGCAAATAATGAAATTTCCCATGGCCAGGTCCGGATTTTCATTCAGTTTACGCCGGTAACGATCCTGTCGTCTGGTACGGTCTGCCACGGCTCCCACCAGTTGACCACAAGCTGCACTGATGTCATCGGCCCTGGTAGTTCGCACCGTTACAGTGAATCCTGCCTGTTTGAGAATCTGGCGAAAATTACTGACTGCGGCATCAGCAGGTGTCTCGAAATCACTCATTTCAAACGGATTGAATGGAATCAGATTAATCTTACAGGGAAATGTCTCCAGTAAGGCGGCCAGCTCACGAGCATGGCGACGATGATCATTGATCCCCTTGATTAGGGTGTATTCAATAACTGGTACGCGCCGATCCGGCAGGCTATCCATATAGACCCGTACTGCCGCCAGCAGTTCCCGGATAGGATAGCGACGATTGATAGGTACCAACTGACTGCGCAGTTCATCGTTGGGCGCATGCAAGGAAATGGCCAGCGACGCATCGGTTTGTCCTTGCATGCGTAATATGGCCGGAACAACTCCCGCTGTGCTGATGGTCACCCGACGTTTTGATAGCCCCCAAGCGCAATCATCCATCATGAGGTTGACCGCCGCCATCACATTGTCAAAATTAAGTAGCGGCTCTCCCATGCCCATCATTACCACATTGCTGATGGGTCGTTTTGCATTAGGCCCAAATCCACCAAGTTGGGCTGTGGCTAGCCATAACTGACCAACGATTTCAGCACTGCTGAGATTGCTGTCAAATCCCTGCTTGCCAGTCGCACAGAAACTGCAGTCCAGGGAGCAACCAGCTTGGGATGAGACGCAGAGGGTGCCGCGTCCTGCCTCCGGAATGTAGACCATCTCTACCTGTGACCCTGAGGCAATACGAATAATCCATTTATGGGAACCGTCTGATGAGGGATAGTCTTGTACGATTTCCGGCAGGAGAAGTTCTGTCGTGGCACTCAAACGTTTCCGCAGTGGCTTGCTGATATCAGTCATCGCCTCAAAATCGACGATGCCGCGCTGATGAATCCACTTCATCAGTTGACGGGCGCGAAAGGGTTTCTCGCCCAACATTGACAAGTGAACGATCAGTTGCTCATGGGTCAGTCCGATGAGATTTGATCTGGCCTGCGCCGACATATTCCATCCACCCCAAATGCCCGCCTGTTTAGGAACTGATTTCTGCCGCCTGAAAAAAATAGTTCACTTCTCGTTCAGCCGAGGCTGGTGAATCCGAACCATGCACGGCATTGGCATCAATGGATTGTGCAAAGTCCGCACGAATAGTGCCAGGTGCGGCCTCGGTCGGATTGGTGGCGCCCATCAGCTCACGATTCAGTGCAATGGCATTTTCGCCCTCCAACACCTGTATCATCACTGGCCCTGAGGTCATAAAGGCAATCAGATCTGCATAAAAACCCTTACCCTTGTGTTCTGCATAGAATCCTGCCGCAGTTTCCTCGTCAAGCAGCAACATCTTTGCAGCGATAATTTTCAGTCCGGCTTTTTCAAACCGCATGTAGATTTCACCAATAGCATTGCTGGCAACAGCATCCGGTTTGATGATTGAAAGAGTTCTTTCGATCGCCATCTCCACTCTCCGCTCTGTGGTTTTTCAAAAGTTGAATTATATGTTTTTATTGAGCATTCGTGTGTTGTTTCCAGCTTTTTGTCCCTGGAATAGTGGAAACATTCTTTTTTTGTTCTTGCAGCTAACGCAATCCCACACTGCTCTATCATTTAATGTCTGGGGTTAATGCGTACCTGATCATTCTGATGGACAGACACATCAGCCTACAATACAGTGAAGACCAATTGACTGATTTACCCCAGTACTGTCCATTGAGTACTCAAGACAACTGAAACATGAGACAGTGATAATGACAAGTCTTGCAAATGGGTCAGGTTAAGCTTGGTTGAGAACCTAGGCAAACACTCCGTCGCAGAGTATCCAGACAGCAGCAAGCGGATAAAGCTGTATCATTATCCGTTGCTCAATTATGCTATCCAATCATCCTCGGCACATTCTTCAAGCATCACAGATAGCGAACTGCCTCCCCGGCATCCAGGCTTCTGGTGTAAGTGGCAATCATGCGGCTGCTAGCCCATCGGCCTTGCCGCATAATGGCTGCCGAAGGAGCACTATTTTTGGTCATCCGCTGGGCCATGCCAATGCGCCCGCTGTGGGCTGTATAGCCTGTGCCAAGACCAGCTGCCCCAGTTATACGCTTCACAATACAATTGATTGTATTTGCTTCAATACCAAAGATTGAACCATGTCGATTGCGGCGTAAACTGGCCAGGCGTTCCAAGTCTGTCATTGCCTGAGCAGAAATGGCCACTACAGCACCTACTGACTCCTGATCGGTTTTACTGCGTCTTATCGTCAGTCGACCAGAGCCGTCAGCCGCCGTTTGCAGATCATTCCAGTCAAGCGCAGCAGCCTCAGATCGGCGCAGACCACCCTCAGCCAGAACCGAGATCAATGCCATATCCCGGGCTGACTTCTCATTCGAATCTGCCTGGTCATTGATATGGCCGCGTACCCTCGCCACCGCCTCTGCGTCCAGAGGCTTGCGCAGGGGTTTGGCGCGGTCGGCATAGTCGCGGCGAATGATGCGCAGGCTATCAGCTACCAACTGACCCCGTACCGGCGGCAGATGAGCTGACTTGGCGAGCCAAGCGGCAGCAGAAACCGCCAGCGAAACAGATGCCGGGGCCAAACCCTGTGCAGCAAGATCATGCACCCATTCGCCGAGGGTAGCATCGCTTAAATCATTAAGATTCAATGACCTATCTTCCATCCATACCCTAAGCCGTTGAATCCACTTCTCATAGGCACAACGGGTCATCTCGCTATGTGCCTGCATCGAAATCAGGGCCGCCTGATGCTGGCTTGCTAACTGGGTAACAGGCCATGTTGTCGGCAGATTTATTGGCGCGGTCACACTCATTTTCAATTCCTTCTGATTCAGTACTTCTCGTGCTGGCGCATCCAGGTCTTGACCCGCTCAGTATGACTATTGTGCCGCTGCTCGCTCCTGGACTAGGTCCTTGGTGTTTTGATATTGTTTCCACTGCGGAGAAAATTCCCGTAGTGAGGCCACAGCCTCGCCAATCTTGGCGATGGCAAAGTCAATTTCTTCTTCGGTGGTAAAACGACCAATCGAGAGTCGCAGCGAACCATGGGCAAGATCATCGTTCAGCCCAATTGCACGCAACACATAGGAAGGTTCCAGACTATCCGATGTGCAAGCGGATCCAGAAGAAACGGCAAGATCCCTGAGAGCCATCATCAAAGATTCACCCTCCACAAAGTTAAAACTGACATTAAGGTTACCTGCCACCCGCTGCTTAAGGTCGCCATTGACGGCAACTGCCTCAATGTTCTGCAGTCCGTCCAACAGGCGTTTGCGCAATGACAGCAATCTCACACTCTCGGCCTGCATTTCCTCCTCGGCTAGACGAAAAGCCTCTCCCATACCCACAATTTGATGTGTAGCCAGGGTGCCAGAGCGCAATCCACGTTCATGGCCTCCACCATGCATTTGTGGCGTGATGCGAGCTCGCGGCTGCTGCCGGACATACAATGCACCTGCTCCCTTGGGACCATAGATTTTGTGCGCTGTCAACGACATCAAATCTACTTGCATGTGTTGCAGATCAATATCGATCTTGCCTGCACTTTGTGCAGCATCAACATGGAACAGTATATTCTTGTCCCTCGTAACTCGACCGATTGCACCAATATCATTGATAACACCAATTTCATTGTTGGCATGCATCAGGCTCACAAGAATTGTATCTGGACGTAGCGCGGTAGCCACCTCTTGTGCCGTTATCCGGCCTAATGGATCAGGATTCAGGTAGGTGACCTCAAAACCTTCCTTCTCTAGCTGTATGCAGCAATCGAGAACGGCCTTGTGCTCAATACTGGAGGTAATGATGTGTCTGCCTTGCTCCTGATGAAAATGAGCTGCTCCCTTAATGGCAAGATTGTCGGACTCGGTTGCGCCAGAGGTCCAAACGATTTCCCGCGGGTCGCAATGAAGCAGATCAGCCACATGACGACGTGCGATTTCCACGGCCTCCTCAGCCTTCCAACCAAGTGCATGTGAGCGTGAAGCAGGATTACCGAAATTTCCCTCAAGAGTCAGGCATTCCGCCATCTTGGCGGCGACCCGCGGGTCGACAGGTGTGGTTGCGGAGTAGTCTAAATAAACAGGCAATTCCATGGTTTTAAGTATCTCAAGTACAGACTTATGGCAGCTTCAATGCAGATTGAAGCAATCTTTGGAGTTCAGGTTCCCACTTACGCAGAAATCATTTAATTGGTGCGAATTAACAGATGACAGACATCATGTAGGCTTTGCTCAACCAAATCACTATAGGACTTGACTCTGCAACCTTTGCCACTGTAGTTGTGGCGAAAGTCACAAAGCACTCTTCCCTAGTCTCCTGTACAACATGCACTGATTTTAACAGGATTTTACGCGAATTACCTGTTGATCTGATTGTAATTCAGGACCTTGTGATGCAGCATATCTTTTGAACGGGTACCCGATCTTTCATTTATTTTATTATACTCATTGAAGGAAAGCAAAATCAATAATCAAGCATAATTGTTCACTATCAACAAGTTACAATTCTATATATGAAAGCCAAGGAGCTGCTGTGGGAAAACGCCTGATACTATATGCAATTCCCCTATCCAATCTGTTTACTCTTACTGTAACCCTGTTAATATGGGCGAGGAATAAAGAGGTCCTCACCTAACGGGAAGGTGGTTTCAAAGATCGAATACCAGATAAAATTTCTGCTTCTGTGCCGACACGATGCTATATTCTGCACCGCCCGAGGTGCTTTATACAAAGGAAGCAATGCTCCCGGGTCATACTTTCACTATATTGATAACCCTTGAGCTACGGTATTTCAGATGCCTGTCTTGATAGAGGGTCAAAAGTTATCAGTCCGGCATAACGAGCATTTCTGAGCTATTCAACCATTGCGACGATGAACATACGAATTTGAATTGTGGTAGATCACTATCAGTGCAAGGCGATCTGATCTACCTACCATATAGCAAAACATAAAATGGAGTTGAGTGAATGACCACAGTCTTTCAATTTGGTCTTACTGCCAAAATGCTCGCCGCCTCAAGCGTTATCTTGTTACTTGTAGCATGCCAGCAACCCGATAATGATTACGATGTCATTGTCATCGGTGGCGGACTTATGGGTAGCAGTGCGGCATGGCACCTAGCAAGTGCAGGACAAAAGGTGCTTTTGCTGGAAAAACAGGATGCTGAATACACCGAAGGGTCCAGCCTCGGTGAGACAAGAATCGCGAGAAGTCTTGGGGGAGAAGGCGATATCTGGTCTTACATGCATAATCGAACTGTGGCCGAAGCCAAGCAACTGATTACATTCCTCAATAACCATGAACCCGGTCATTCGATGTCGGATATTTATACAACTTCACCGGTAAATTACGTACGCCATTCCAGCCAGGTATCGCGAATTGAAAGCATTCAACAGAATCAGATGGACCGTTATGAGTATGCTAGTACACCGCAACAGGCTACCGAATTGTTCAACCTCTCTATGCCTGCTGACACCATCATGTGGAGAGAGTATAAAGAACACTCTGGAACAATAAATCCAAAAATATTGATTGCTTACTTGCACAAAGCTACCAGGCTTCTGCAGGGCACCGTACAATTTCGTCACCAGGTCGATGA
Organism: Gammaproteobacteria bacterium; assembly: GCA_026710425.1. GTDB lineage: Bacteria > Pseudomonadota > Gammaproteobacteria > Pseudomonadales > Pseudohongiellaceae > UBA9145. The sequence goes on along the minus strand of JAPORB010000084.1, from coordinate 2,922 downwards.
TCTCACAAAGGAAAGCAGTGGCTTCAATGTGCTGGTCACCAATACTGAAACAGGAGAAAGCAGGCGTTTGCGGACGAAAAAAGTAATCAGTGCCGCTGGACCTTATACTGGTCGACTGTTAAATAACATAGCCCCTTATTTTGATTCACTGGTCAACCCTCAACGCGTATTTTTGGCTTTCTTTGCAATAAATTCGGACCTCTATCATGCATGGACGGCGGCAGACAAACAACGCTTCAGTGATTTGTATCCGGCCATCAACAGTACCGATCCAAGTCGAAAAGGAAGTTTTTTTTCCATGGTTGATGGACAGACTCCACTAGGTACGCCAGTGATCAAGATCGGCGGACATTTCCAACGCTCTGACATTGTTGACCTTGATTCTGTTTGGCGCAAGGAGCTAACTGACGCAGAAATTCAGTGGAGCCGGGAAAGCACATCAAGGCATTTGAGCCTGCTCGCTCTCGACATAGAACAGCAGGACCTGGAATATATAAGCGGCTATTCCTGTGTTTATTCATTAACTGAAACGGAATTCCCCTATGTAACTCAGCTGCCGGGTGAAGACGGAGGCCCTGACCGAAATCTGGTGGTCATTGCTGGGCTTTCTGGAGTCGGTGCCAAGGGGGCCCTGGCCTACGGGCTGATCGCAGCCGATCTGATGCTTGGAGAGGACGAACCAGACCCGATGTATCAAAAAGCCAGGGCTGCATTCGGCTACGATCGCCTTGTGTCAGATATAGCGCAGCTTGCCGAATGAAACTCCCGAGTGCCAGTTTGTAGTATCAATTGGAGAATGGTGAAGCTTTTACCTCATGGGTTGTGCACCTTTGAATCAGAACTGATCGTCTAGTCTCTCATTGTCTTTACAAGTCTTACGACTCCAACAGACAAGACCTCTATCCCGGAGTAAATGCGCTCCTGCTGGCTACCGCTTGGATATAATCTCTTTTGCTGTTCTAACATCTCATTGAAACTAAGAATCCATCAAATTGGAGTTTGCTTTAATTTGTATTAAAAAATCGAGAAAGTTGTCAAGAGAAATGTATTTTCCATAATAAGAACTGCTGGATTTAAACAGATCTTTTCCTTAAAGATAGATGGAGAGGTGTAATAAACTCAGTTTAGCATGCCTAATCTGATTAATGAATGATCCTCGTTCCAACCTAATTGGCGGGCAATATCAAGGCCATGATTTACGGCAGATTCAAGTGCGTTTGCCAGCGCGCAGAAAAGCGACATCATCCATTAGCTTAAGGCGAAGTACTTTTAGATCAATCGGATCCCAGCTGCTCAGACTTGCCAGCAACACGGGTTGAACTTTTTTGGCCTGCGAGGTCTTTGTGTGTAGATATATCGCCAATCATTGAGTGCTTCGACCTTGAGGTACGGAGCGACAAGATCGACAATCTCAGCAACCAATACACTTGATCTTTCATTCGACCGAAGGCGTCTTTGAATGTCATAAACTGTCGCCCCATGTAGATCTTCGGATAATTCATGTAACCAACTTTCCCTAATCAAGTGCCAAGCTGACTGCCAAGGTTCTGCTAATTCACTGGCTGTTGGGCCAGTCAACTATTCAATTATTGCGAGTTGTTCGATTCGCTGTTCTGGCTTGAGCTTCAGCGCCCAGTCAATAGTACCTTGTTCTGCTAGCCTATCATCAAGGAAAGAGATTAACGTCCCAAATGTATCGCGATCCTGCTCATTGTGGAAAACCCTTGGCGGTGACATGGCAACTACCTTTGACCTTTCTCAGCGCAAACAGTTGCAATCGAATCAAGCCATCCCATTTTCGGCCTTCGCCTTTGATACCAGAGACGCAAGGTAAACTCATTCGCTTGCGTTTCCTCGACGAAAGAGAAGATCGAAGAGATCGCGGTCAGACTCTTCGGCTGCTGCACGCGACTGTCTCACGATCCGCCACAATTTGGTATCCATGATTTTTCCTTTCCATTGATAGCGGAGAATTTTGCCCAGTGTTCAAGTTTTGCTCGGAGAGCACTATGGTCGTCGGCTGAGTCATAGTGGATTGGAGTGATGCCTCTTCCTTCCCAATCTTCCATCGCAATCGGATTATGCTTATCTGCACCAAAAAAAATGAAGCACACCTGCGAAATCTGAACGACAGGATGAGCGCGGGATCGCTCCCAAAGAATAAGTTTCAACTCACGAACGAAGACGTTGGGGCAGCAACCTCAAGAAGTAGATCGAAGTTAGTAGTAACGATGGTTCTCGAACCGCCTCTATCTGAAAGAGAAATGTGTGCTTTGTGGATCGCGGCCGGATTCTTCGAGCCGGGATGAAGTTGCCTGATGACATTGCGCCTGACTTGGCTATCACCACTTGATTGATCATCGAGGCGACGTTCTAGCATTCCAAGAACTGCATCGTAGTCGCCAGATACGAAGTGCCTAATTTCAGATGCCCTGACCTCAGCCCTATTTTCTGCCAACCTATTTGAAACATCTGCGCTAGGTTTTAGCCATTTTCTGGCAGTTCATAGACCATCCGTAGCTTCCGCGCATTGTCGTCGTACTGATCGTGACAGTCGAAAGTCTGCAAATTCGAGAAGTAGGTGGTCCGGCCATCGTAGGAAGCGAAAGTGATGCTGGAGGTACCGATCTGGGTGGCTTCCGGCGGTAGCATGGGGAGTGGAACAGGGACGGAGAGCTTGTCAAAATATCCAAATGAATGTTTCATATTATATTGCCATATGTTGGCAGAATTATGCAAACCCTGAATGGGAAAAGTGCATGTTTTTCAGGGATATTTTAGAATTCGGGTGCTAGTGATCACCACCAGAGGCCAGGACGAGGCATTTGCGCTTTGGCTAAAAAAGGACTAATCCCCACCAACTTGTGTTCAATTTCCCACTTCCGCAATACAATCAGTCATAATTTGGTTTCTGTATCCCAC
>JAPORB010000129.1 GCA_026710425.1 Gammaproteobacteria bacterium | reverse complement strand
GATCGCTTCCTTGAGACTCATCATTCAACTCCTTGAATTGAAATCAACGACTTTACTCAGCTGAGACTATGGTATATTACCCACCGTAAAACGTGAAGACCCACCCAAATTAACTACAACGAATAATCTGGATGGATCTGAAACTTATAATTTATCAAATTTCCCAGATCCATATGGACTAGATATTGGCAACCTAGTGATGATACGCAAAATCCAAGCATCCCTGATAATGACTCTTCCAGCATTGAGGGTTATTGTACCATGGTTGAAGGCAAAGCTTGATGAGTTGGAGAAATATGAATTAAATCAACAGGAGACAAGTAATGAACCAGCCCCTGAATGAAAACGACAGTGATGCCTACGCCCACCTCAAATCTATTGATAATAAAACATCATTGGAGATTATTAATAGTGAATATTATTTTGGTTTACCAGAAGAAACTAAATTGATGGCACACCAATTTATAGATATTTGTAATAGGCATAAAATCTTTAATTCAGATCTGGAATGCAAAGTAAGCTCAATGTGGAAAGGTGATATTATGTTCGACTGGAATAATGGAGAGATTCCTGTTTTGACAACTGTAATATCTTCTTCCTCTCCAAAATTCGTTTTTTCGGTAAAGTTAAGGGATAAGAAACTGAGTGGTGAAGATGAAACAATAGATTTTGCAGACCCGGTCATTGCTGAATTTGCAAAAGAACTCGGTATTAAGAAATGTCAGAATTCAACTACACTAGATTAGTTGTCGAAAAGAGCAAGCGGAAAGGAAAGAGTGGCCTCACAAGTCTCTATACACCAAATAAAGCGTTACGACTCTCTGTCTTCAGTGCAACAAAATGCGAATGCTCGTAAATACTGCAAGCAGGAAAATACGTCGCATATAAGCGCAAGAGAAGCCATCTATATGGTTGGTACTACACAAGTCATGAGCAATCCAGAACAAACGGCTTGAGTGTTAAAGATGCATAAGATGGAATTAATTTTGGTAACTGTAAACATATGATTGAACAAGATGAGACCGGGAATAGTTTTAAGGAAATAATCGGACCATACCTTAATAGTGCAAAATCAGTTGAAATTGATGACCCATATATTTCTACACATTATCAGATTGAAAACTTTGTCCGTATCTGTGAGGTTGTAGTCAACAGTAAGTCAATTAAAAGTATATTGCTTAAAACAAAAATAAATGGTAGTGATGGTTTAAACAATGAAAAAGAGACTTCTGACAAGTTGAAAGAGTTGAAAACCAGCCTATCTCCTCACAACATAAAACTAGAGTGGAAGTTCAATAAAAATATACATGATCGGGAAATCCGCATTGATAATGGTTGGGTAATCAAGATTGGGCGAGGGCTAGACTTTTTTGATAGGCAGAAAAGTTGGTTTTGTGTTGGAGCGTATGACCAAACATTAAGAAAATGTCGCGAGACTAAAGTGGACATTTTCAAAAACCCTCCTCAATAGTGTTTATACGGCCGATGTACTCATTGAATCGTATAAGTATCTCGTAATACATTGTGCTCTCCGCACTTCAAAAATATTTGTCTATTAATCGATGAGTCATCTCTTGCAAGGTATACTGTAAATCCTCAAGGGCAAATTCATAAAACCCCTCTGCATACTCAATAGAAGCGTCCAGTGAGAAGGTTCTTCCCTTGTTCAGGGCCCTCACCAGTTCCAGATAGTTGTTCTCTCTGTTCTGGCTGTCATAAACCGCCATTACCTTTTCATGGGTTGCCCGCACTGTCGTGATATCCACCAGATAATTAACTGGACTCTGTGTGCCAATTTCATAACTGAAAATCCGTGGATGAAAGTCAGCTGACCTGCATTGCTGCAAGGCTTGCCATGTAATCAAGGCAGCAGCCCGGTGGTCAGGATGGATCTCCAGTGGACCAGGAAAAAACACTGCGGCCGCTGACAGTTCCTGAATCAGTGCCAAGGCCCGATCCACTAGCCCCTTGCCCGGTTCCAAACCCCGATCTGGTTGCAGCCAAAAATGCAACCCCGACAGACCCAAAAGCGTAGCCGCCTGATCTACTTCCCGCTGCCTGGTAGCAACAAGGTTCTCGGCCTGGCCTCCCAGAGCACCATCAGTCATTACTACCACATGTGTCTCAATGCTCTGATCTTTGGCTTTGAGCAACGAGCCACCCATGCCAAAAGTTTCATCATCGGCATGGGGCGCAAACACCAACCAGGGGCCAGACGGCAGGTCAGACACATCAAACGGAATCAGAGCGTGTTCGGGATTAAGCATCAAGAATCAGTTACCACAAAAGTTGTGAAATAAGTATAGGACTTGCCATGCCTTAATTTTAGCTTTTAACGCGCAAATCATGATTAAATACGCTTTTCACTGAAGACAAGCCGTGCCGTTGCTCTTGGCCCGAGTTTGAAGTTTCCATCTGAAACAGCTCCCGCACTAATAGTCGATTCATGTTTATCACTCTGCTCCGTGAATGGATAGCCACACCGCTTACCCACTCCCGACTTTTTCAACAGTTTACACAGCAGGATTTCCATGCCCAGTTTGCCGCCTCAATAGGCGGGTTTCTGTGGCTGTTTCTCACCCCCATTGTTCACATTCTGATTTATTCCTTTGTGTTCGGCTATATCTTTCAGATCCGGGCCCCCGCTGAGTTCGGACAAACCCGGTTCGTGATCTTCATGATGATTGGCTATCTGCCCTGGTTTGCCTTTGCCGAAGCCATGGGCCGCTCCACCAACCTGCTATTGGAAAAAGCACCACTGATCACCAAGGTAATGTTTCCAGTACAACTACTGCCGCTGACAGGCACCCTGATTCCCTATCTCACTCATGGCACTGGCTTCGTCATGCTACTGATTTATCTGGCGAGTCAGGGATTACTCTCGGCGGGCTGGTTGCTACTCCCCGTGGTGTTTTTCTTCCAGTTCCTGTTCACCTTGGGCATTGTGGCCGTGCTATCGGCAACATGTGTCTTCCTTCGGGACCTGCAACAACTGGTCGCACTCGGTGTAACCATCTGGTTCTTCCTGACTCCAATCATATATCCAATCACCATGATCCAGAACCCGACAATCAGGCAGTGGTTTCTGCTCAATCCCATGCACAACTTTATCAATCTCTACCGGGAAATTGTCTTGTTGGGAGAGGTATCAGCGATCAACCTTCAGATTATCATTCCAGTCTCGGTAATCAGTTATTGCCTTGGTGGCTGGCTGTTCATACGCATCCGTCATGCCTTCGGCGATGTACTGTAACAAGTCGAGTCAGGTATGCAACTTATGAAAAAAACTGTGCCAATAATCAAAGTTGCCAACCTGCATAAGGATTTTCGCATCTATGCGCGGCCTCAGGATCGCTTATGGGAGATTTTGCTGCGCCGACCCCGGCATCAGCTCTACCATGTGCTCCGCGATATCTCTTTCGCCGTACCAGAAGGCAAAAGCCTAGGCATTATCGGTGTCAATGGTGCCGGCAAATCAACACTGCTCAAACTGTTGGCTGGTATCTTGCAGCCCACTGTCGGCGAGATTGCAGTAAGCGGACAGGTGGCGGCACTGCTGGAGCTTGGTGCCGGATTTCATCCAGAGTTCAGTGGTCGCCGCAACATCTATCTCAATGCCTCACTGCTGGGTGTACCCGATGATGATATTGCAACTTTGGAACAGGAGATTATTGCCTTCTCCGAACTCGGAGAGTTCATTGACCGACCAGTCAAGACCTACTCATCAGGCATGTATGTTCGCCTCGCCTTCGCTATAGCCACCATGGTACGTCCAGATATTCTGGTGATAGATGAGGCCCTTTCGGTTGGCGACATGGCATTTCAGCGCAAGTGCGTTCAGCGTATGAACCAGTTTCGGGCCGAACTTAAGACCATGGTGTTCTGCAGCCACTCCATGTTTCACATTCAGGAGCTCTGCGACACGGCCATCTGGATCCACATGGGCCGGATTAGGGAAATCGGTGACAGCGACCAAGTAGTAGGCCACTACGAGGACTTCTGCTACAGCAAAAAAACCTACAATAGCATTGAGCAGGATTTACCTCGCACGCAATTGCAAGAAAGTGAGGTAGGCAAGAACAGTGATGATGCCATGCCGACGATGCCCGACTGCCGCATCAGTGCTCTTAGCGTCTGCGACAGCGATGGCCATGCAGTCACTGAACTGGAGCCCCTTGGCAGTGTCCGCCTGGAAATGGAAGTTGAAGTGCTTAAGGATGGCATAGAAGGCAATTTTGGCTTTGCCTTCATGAAGTCCGCCGAAGAACCCATCGCCTCTTTCCTGACCACCGAACTGGCTGAGTCAGAAGTGGAAAAAGGACCTTTCCAAGTCGGCGATGTATTTACAGTTTCCCTGGCCGTTCAGCATCTTGCCATGCGAGTCGGCGAGTTTTACGTTCTGGGCGGGCTGGCCGACAAGAGCGGACTGCTGTGGTACGAAACCAGATTCAGCAAGCAGCTAAGTATCAAGCCTAACAAAGGTGTTGGCACCCTGATAATGGAGTCCGAGTGGTCAGTACAGCGCAAGTAGAAATCTCTGCGCCTTACTGTCGCCCGAACTGCCTCCCAGACGGGCAGTTGTTCAGAAACCTAGTATGGAAAGAGATAATCTTCAGGATGCAGGCGTGCCGGGGCTGTATCCGGTATTCTGCCATAGGGGTCTATTTTATAAACTCGCGGTGAGTTGCTGAAACTCCTAACCTCCACCATCGCCATGTAAGCTCGTGTGACCGGGTCGGGATTAACAAACTCTTGCTCCGCCTCAAGTGCGCTCAGGGTTTCCTGATCAACCTCGACTGCCGGGTAGGCAAAAATTGAAAACACTTGGGAAGTATTGTTGCCAATCCAGGGAGATAGTTCCTGCAGGTTCTCAAACGGAATAATTTCAGCAACATCGGCCCGGTTACTGATATCCTCCAACTGCCGATAAGCTATCACATTCTCAATAAGTACCGGGGTCATTCCCGGCAAAAGGTCCATGGCTTCGCGGGTAGCCAGATTCAGATTAATAGTGCGCTCATTACCATAAACGGTGAAAGCGGCATCAAGATTTACTCCGGCAAACAGTTCTGCAAAACCGCGAACATGCAGTAGCTCGTGAACGGTATCCAGCTCTGGGTTATTGCGCGGCATGTAGGGCTGATCGAGACTCTGATAATAATCACTCTCAGCACCGTCAAGGCCTTCCAGATCATTGAGATCAGTCCAATCAGTCCAAGCCGCTAGCAGCTCCTGCACCTGCCGTGGATCTGCCTCAAGTCCACCAAGCCGCTTCTCAATTAGTGATTGCATATTGCGGCGGGGAATGCGGTTAAGATTGATTTTGCCACCGTGGTCATAGATTCGAACGACAATATCTGCAGGCTGCGGATAGTGCAGATCCAGTGCCCGACCGTTGAACCGATAGCGTGGATTCCTGAGTTCACCCTCTGCGGTCAACTCCGGCTGGAAGTCGATCGGCTGGGACATGAGTTCCAGCATCAGCTCCATTTCCGCATGACTGACAGCACTCATAAGCTCGGGCCAGTGAGTGCTCACTTCTTGGTGATGAACTACGGTCTGTGCTGAAAGCCGTACCTTGCTCGCCATCGCAGTGACCAGAACCGTCAGCAGCACTGCCGTCCACAGCACAATAATTAGTACCGATCCTTTTGCTGGGGGTCGGCGCAATAGGCGGCTGGGTTGCAGACCGCTTTGCTTTGGGCTTGAAAGACCTGAGGTCATTAGTCAGCGTACCCGCTGCTGGTCCTGATTAGGCGGAATAGTACGATGGGTACTCGTTCTGATCCTGGCAAGCACCTCGAGAGGCCCATCTTGCCCTGCTACAACCTCTGCCGGTATGAAGCGGACATATACAGCCTGAGGCAGACTAAGTTGCTCCTCTCCTAACCAGCTTTCAGTCCATACTCTCTCTTCGTTCAGGTTCTCGTAAAGGTAAGCAAACTCCAGGGAGTAATCCGGCATTAACAGGGTGGCTTCGGTCGAATCGAGTCGGGGACCCGGATCGTCGCTGAAGGCCGGCACTGTCCTGAGATAGATGCCTTCATCTTCAACTGCCGTCAGTTCCCAGGCTGTGAGCCCCGGCTGGCGTTGGGGGGAGACAGTCGACACCCAGCGCAGCGAATCTTCCTCACCAGCAAAAAAAATCTCTCGGGACAACAGTTCCTGATAGGTAAAACTGTGGGGAAAGGCCCCATGCAGTGCCCGCTCAATTTGCAGCACTGCCAGCGATTCATCCAGGACCTGATCAAAAATCCCGGTGTTACGACTCCAGTCCTGACTCACCACAAATATCCCGGTGCTTAATAGGCCAAGCAACATCGCCGTCAGGGACAGCGACAGTATGACCTCAATGAGCGTGAATCCCCTAACCACCAACCAAGTCGATCTTTGATGTTTTCCCCACGCGGCAAAATTCTTCATTGTGGCAACTCCAGTTGAATCCAACGCGATCCGCTCACCTCCTCTTCCCGCTGTTCATGAACCACCACAAAGGATTGCAAGGCATGCACCATCGGTTGGGTTTTACGCAAAGGCGGTTCCAGCTCAGGACCGACTGTAATCCGATAGCTGCGACCTTCCAGGATCGGCTCCACCTCAACAAACTCATTCTGCAACAATGCAAAGTTGGTGACTGCTCGCAACTCAGTCGCCCGAGTCAAACTGTCCTGTGATTGCCAGGTGAGCTGTTTGCTACCACCTAAAAGAGAGAACAGGCTGCTCAGCACAACCCCGGTGATGGCTAGGGCTACCATCACTTCCAACAAGGTGAAGCCGCTGGTTGATATCCTTCTAATACGCTTGGTCAAGTTCGCTGTCATGGCTGATTCGACCAGTGAACGGATCAACTTGAATGCTGGCACGCTGGGGCTCCAGTATCAGCAATAGTGTGCCACCGGAACTGCCCCCTTCAGGATAAAAGGTGATATCTAGACTGTCCTCAACTTTGGAAAGTCGGTCGGTGCTGTCGAGAAATTCCAGCAGCAGACCCTCGCTGACCCAGGTTGCCACCACTTGGAGATTTGGCATCATTTCGGTAGAATCAATGCCATCGGCAATCAGCCGCAAGGTACTCGGTTGGCCCCGCAGCACGGCCTCACGTCGAACATGATTCAGAAGATCGGTAACTTCTCGAACCTCTACGCTGAAAAGACGTGATTCAATGTTTCCGGCATTAGGGATGAGCAGCAAGCTGACCAGACTGATAATGCCCAACACCAGCAAGATTTCCAGCAGCGTGAATCCACCAGAGGTGACTGGATTTTTGTGGTAAAACACACGGCCAGAAACACTACAGACCAATGTCTGCGTCATCACCATCGCCACCGCGCTGGCCATCAGCACCATGAGAAATCAGCGTAAAGTCGCGCCCATCACTGTCATATACATAATCATTGCCCCAAGGGTCGCGCGGAACCTCTCCCCTGATATAGGGACCATTCCAGGCGGCCCGACCGGAGTCATTGCTGGTCAGTCCTTCCAATGTCTCGGGATACTCACCCAGATCGAGCCGATACTGCTGCAGCGTGCTCTCCAGCCCGGAAATCTCTATCCTTGCAGCATTGCGTTGGGCACCAGCCTGTTGCCGGAATAAGTCTGGAGCCACAATCGCCACCAGCAGACTGACGATAAACATCACCATTAATATCTCAATCAGGGTAAATCCGGCCTCTGCCCCAATACGGGTTGTTACTGGTTGTCTCATCACTTTGGCATTCATTCTTTGTTATTCCTCTGCTTCATCACCGGGTCTGAAATGCTCACTTTCCTGGCCTGCACATCCGCCCAGTTCGTCGCAACGACAGTTAACCCTGTAGATGCCTCGCCTATAGGTTAAACCCTTCAAACAGATCTGAGGCCAATTCAAACCGATCCAGGATGCCACTGTATTGTACACCCGTCTGATCATTCAGATTGATAATCTCGGGTCTGAGCACAATAAATAATTCCCGCCTCTCCTGACTAATCTGCTGGTAGGAAAAAAGGTTGCCCAGCAGGGGCAGTCGGTTTAAGACTGGCACACCCGTATTCAGGTTTTCAATATCATTCTGGATCAGTCCACCCAGCACAATGTTCTCACCATTGCGTACAACCACATTGGTGCTAATCTCCTGGTTATTGAAAACCGGATTGTTGTTGACCCCTGAGGCACTGCTGTCCACGGATGACAGCACTTGGCGGATAATCAAGTTCACCACCTCGTCATCGTTAATCTGAGGCGTGATGTAAAGCTCAATGCCGGTCGGGCGATATTGAATATTGGTGGTGGAAACTCCACCAGCACCGAGTGCCTGTCCGGCTTCAACTGGCACCTCGGCTCCAATCTGGATCTCACCTTCCTGGTTGTTGCTCACAGTCAGCGATGGACGCGCCAGCAAGCGCACGTCGTTATTCACAGCAATTGCCTCCAGAGTGGCTTCCACCCGGGCCGATCCGTCCAAAAACCCGCGAGAAAACATTAGGCCACCAAGGCTGGGGGCAAAATCCGTGGTAAGACTGCTGGAAAGCGGATTCATGGCCGCATCCGTAGCAATTCGGCTCCAGTCCACGCCGAACCGGGTTTCGTCATTAAGGGTTATCTGGGCGATCACCGCATTCACCATTACCTGCAACGGCACCACGTCCAGCTGGCTGATGGTGGTGAGCAATTGCCGATAGTCGCGGGCCGTACTGCGAATTAGCAAACTGTTGCTGGCCTCGTCGGCGACAATCCTGACCGCTAGATTAGCGGAGACAGCAAGACCGCCGATCGGATCACTAGTGGCTGCAACAGGTGCGGCTGTCTCTTCACGCAAAGCATCAATGTCCAGTGGCACTTGCTCATCTTCCTCACCCAGTTGCGGAAACAGACGCCGGCGTTCGGACTCCGTATTCTCAGTGTTCAACTCCGGTAGCGGGTCCTCCTGCTCTTCAAACACCTCGGACAGTGTTTCCGCCAGTTCTTGTGCCACCAGATTCTTAACCCGATACATGAACAGCTGTTCTGTCTGTTCTTGGCTGTCCGAGTCAAGAATCTCCACCCAGCGTGAGATTTCCTCAAACCCTCTAGTCGCAGGTGCCGTCACCAACAAGCCGTTAATACGCTCAATGCCCTTGACTTGGTAGGAGGGATCAGGACCTTCAATGAGTTGCAGAATCTCGGCCAGCTCCTCGGCCACCCCGACAGCATTGGCATTAGAAAGCTGATACAGGTGTATGCCTTGGTTGGCGAATGGATCCGCATCGATCAGCATCAGTAACTGATTGACCCGCTCCAGCTCAAACTCCGATCCGGAGATCAAGAGCAGATTGCCGCTGCCCAGCTGACTCACTTGCCCATCGGGCCCAAGCAAAGGCACTAGAGCCTGAATCACAGCATCGGTTGATACATAGACCAGAGGCGTAACCTGCATGACCCGCGCGGAAGTGACCTCTGACTCACTATCGAGGGTTACGATGTCAGCAGTAAGTTGGAACCCTGTCTGAGTAGCAAGATAAACGTCTCCAGACTGCTCCAGCACCACACCGGCATTCCGGGTCAGCAACCGCAGCAATGGCCAGATGTCATCGCGGCTTAGCGGGCGATTTGGTGAGGTACGAATGGAAACCTGAGAATTAATAGACGGGTCAATCACCAGCGTCAAATCCAAAGCATTAGCCAACTCTTCCAGCACCAGGCGCAACTCGGCCTGCTCGTAATTCAGCTCCACCACATCCTCGCCCTGGGGAACCTCCAGAGCCGGATCAGTGGTGGTAAAACCATCAAAACTCGGGACTTGGCCAGATCGATTAATGGCTTCAATCAGTGCTTGCTGCTGTTCTGCTTCACTGGCAGCGGGCAGGACTGGAATGGGTGTGTTGGCTGGTTCCGTATCGTTCTGTTCAGGCATGTTTCTGACGACGGATTCTGCTCGGTCGGTCTGTTGCCGAGGCTGCAGTGCGCCACAGCAGCTCAGGCTCAACAACAAACTGCCAATGACAACAGACCTAACCGAACGCTGCCAACCCAAGCTACGAACGAGATGTGCGATATTCACATCATTCTGCATAGCCAATGTCCAAAACAAACTCACGATCAAAAGTCCACCGTATTCATGCTAAATACAGCGGAGAGCATGGTAATGGTGATGCCACCAACGGCAATGGCCAAAAAAATAATCAGGGTAGGTTGCAAAGCCGCCACCAGAGCCGACATCTGATTTCGAACGCTGTTGTCAAAGGTCGCTGCCGATTTGAGCAGGATGCCGGCGGTGCGCCCCGATTCCTCACCCACCCCCACCAACTGGTGAAGCAGGGTTGGAAACTGACCGGTTTTTTCCAGTGACAGGCCCAGGCCTGATCCACCACGCACATCATCTTCCACGGCAAGCAGGTGCCGACTCAACTGACTGTTGCTAACCACCTCACGGGCCACTCGCAATGCGCGAATCAAAGGGATGCCGGCACCAAGTAGTCCACCGAGGGTGCGTGCAAACACAGCACATTCGCGATAAAGGATCAATTTACCAAACAGGGGCAGACGCAGTAGGAAGGCATCCTTGCGCAGACGGCCGACTGGATTTTGGTCCAACCGGTGCCAGCCCCATACCACTACCGCAGCGGCAGCAAGAAACAGGTAACCATAGCCCTGCAGAAACCTACTGAGTGATAGCAGGAAAGCCGCCGAAGCGGGAATCTCAGTGCCTGAACCTTCAAACATGGCGGCAAACTGGGGCACCACAAAAACCAACAACAGAAAAACAGAGATAATGCCAGTGATCAATAACACAGCGGGATAGATCATGGCAGAGATGAATGCCTGACGAGTCCGTGCACTAATATCAAGAAACTCGGCCAGATCCGGCAACATCTGATGCAGAATGCCCCCCTGCTCACCAGCACGGACAATGTTCACATACATCTTGCTGAATACCCGCGGATGCAGCTCCATAGCCTCGGCCAGTCCCTTGCCTTCCCTGACATCCTGAAGCAGCTGCAACACCAGCTCCCGCATGGCGGTTGATTCGGTAATGCCATCCAACAGACGCAAGGCTTTGTCCATGGGTACCCGTGCTTCTACCAGGGTGCAAAGGCCATTGGTAAAATCCAGCAGGTCGTTGCCAGAGATCTTTCGCCCACGCCTGCGTTCGGTACCGGACCGAACCTGTTGTACCTTCACCGGAGTTAAGTTCCTGCCCTGCAGCAATCGTAATGCCTCGCGATCCGAATCTGCATCCAGCTGTCCGGTCTGCAACCGTCCGCTGTGATCGTAAGCCTGATATTTGAAGTGCAAAGTGCTCATGGCGATTACAGGGCTCGGGTGACTCGCACCACTTCCTCGGGGGTGGTTATTCCTTGCCGCAGTTTTTCCAGGGCATCCTCTCGCAGGGTACGCATGCCATCTGCAATCGCCTGCTCCCGAATCACATTCGCATCGGCACCACTGGCAATCAGATGTCGAATGGCATCGCTCATCAGCATTAACTCATAGAGTCCCACCCGTCGGCGATAGCCGGTATGTCCGCAAGCTTCACATCCCCGCCCACGCCTGATTTCGGGACAGTCAGCACGACTGATGTCAAGCACCTCCAACTCATCGTCACTTATAGCCACTGTCTCGCTGCATGCAGTGCATACTCTTCGCACCAGACGCTGGGCCTGCACAGCCAGCAGGCTGGAACTGATCAGATAGCCCTCTACGCCCATGTCCTGAAGACGAGTGACCGCACCAGCCGCATCGTTTGTGTGCAAAGTGGAGAACACCAAGTGGCCGGTCAGTGCGGACTCAATGGCGATTTCCGCAGTCTCATGGTCCCGGATCTCTCCTACCATGAGCACATCCGGGTCCTGGCGTACGATGGAACGCAGACCAGCGGCAAAGCTGAGACCAATTCCGGCATTGGCCTGAATCTGGGTAATCCCCTCCAGTTGATATTCCACCGGATCTTCAACAGTGATGATTTTGCGCTTCTCATCATTGATTTTTTCCAGTGTGGCATAGAGAGATGTGGTCTTGCCTGAGCCAGTCGGCCCCGTTATCAGCACCATGCCATGAGGCTGAGTAATTACAGACTGGTAATCACTGAGTACCTGCTTGGGCATGCCCAACTGCTGCAACTCCACGGTGGTATCACTGCGATCCAGAATGCGCAGTACCACTGACTCCCCGTGCACTCCCGGCAAAGTGGACACTCGCAGATCGAGCTGGTTGCTGCCAATCTGGTAGTTGATACGGCCATCCTGTGGTAGCCGCTTCTCACCGATATCCAGGCGTGCCATCAGCTTCAGTCGGGAGGCGACCGCCGTATGAATTTTTACTGGCAGACGTTCAACACGGGCCATGATGCCATCGACCCGGCAACGCACATCCAGGTGATGCTCGCTGGGCTCAAAATGAATATCGCTGGCATCCAGATCCAAGGCCCGAGCAAAGAGGTGGTTGACCAAGCGGATGATCGGTGCATCGGAAGCCGTGTCCAGCAGAGATTCGTCATCATCAAAGCCGGACACAAACATCTCCTCGTCTGAGCCTTCAATTCGCGGGGACAGTTCGGCCCGCCAGTGCTTCATCATGCGGCGCACTTCCGCATCTTCTGCTATCTGGAAGCTAATACGACTGCCCAGAATGAAGCGCACCTTAGCACGCAATTGAATTGAAGGCACCCGGTCACATAGTAATCGGCCCGTGCCGACAAAATCCTGGGCCGGGGCCATGCCCTCAGGTTCCAGTAGCTCACTGAATAAAGACAGGTTAATGGCAGTTGCGGTTGCCACTGATGGATTTCCAGGTTCAGTCATTGCCAGCCCCAATGGTTCTGGAAATATTAGTGGCTCGGGCAAAGCCTACCACTGTAATATCGCCACCAAACTGATTGCGACTGCGATCAAGGCTGAAGTCCTTTACCCGCAAGCGTGGCACCGAGTGTTCGAGGCGTTCAAGAAACACAATGATATTGGCCGGGTCCGTAGTCAAAAATGACATTTCCTGACTGATCAACAGCCACTCATCCGATTCAAGTTGCTCGGCCAATCCTGTTGAGTTCACCGTAAGGCCAGTTTCACGGGCATGTCGGGTAAGATCCCGCTGGATACTGGCCTCAATCACAGGCACGGTATCACCGATGAAAGTCAGGGATTCCATGTCTGCCTGGCGTATCTGGGCATCAAGTCTGCGGTTGTACCAAAGCAAAGCGTCCTCAATCAGTTTCTCTTCCCGGGTAATTGCCAACAACACATCCTCAACTGCCTGCTCCCGGCTGGCATAAAGCCTTTGTGCCGCTGGCACCAGCTGATTGACCACAAACACTGCCAGTACCAGCACTGCCAGTACCAGCATAATGCTCTCGCGTCTGGAGAATGCCATGTCAGTTAGCGATCCTCGGCCTTTATCTGTGGCCCCGATATGAATTGAAATTTTTGTGTTTTCTCAATCATGATTCCTTCCTATCATGTGTCGAATCTTTGCTGTTGCCTCGTTGCATTGCCAGCAATACCTGAGTGGCCCAGCTTGACGGCTAATCTGGAAAATAGCGCACCATATAGGCTTCAAAACTCACCGTGGCGAGGTATAAATCAATATAATAGCGGGTATTGTTGGTGGCCCTGGAAAACACCACCTCGGTGAACAGCGGATCCTGTTCCAAACGCTGCAATATGGCCTGTGGGTCCGAGCTGGTCCCCTGAATTCGGATCAGCCCTTCATTAAGCTCCAGTGATGTCAGACGTTCACCTGCCAGCAGCTCCTGCAGGCGGAACATGGCCTGGCGCAGCTGTTGATCCGGAAAGTCGTTGAGCACACCCCATTCATTTTCAAAATTCACCACTACGGCCTGGTCTGCCCGAGCATCTGCTGACAGGCTAAGGGTGGATTGCAGCCGCGACTGTGCCAATCCCAACTCCACGGATTGCAGCAGAAACGGAATCGCCGATAGCAGCAACAAGCCAATCAATAGAGAAGCCGCCAGAACCAACTGTCGGGATTTTTCAATACGCTGTTGAACGGCCAGTGCTCCGGCGGGATAAAAGCGATAGCGACCCCCGGTAGCCATAGCCTCTTCAGTATAAGTTGCCTTACTCGCTGCCTCTCTTTCTTCCATATTGGGCAGGGAGGCAAGAGCCGACTGCCATTGCTCAGCGAACTCGGTTTGCTCAAGGTCCGTGGAAATGGTTTGTAACCACTGAGTCAACTGCCCATTATCCATGGTGGCTGCAGTTATCTGAGTGGAGCCTTGCTCAACGACAGTATACGGTTGGGACTGCCAGTTGGCGCACAAGATACGCGGCCGTACCGCAATCAGTGAAAGCCCTCTTTCGGCAAAGGCATGATGGAGGCGACTGAGTCTTTCTGCCGAAAACCACAGGGCAATGATGCGTTGTTCCTCGCTTGCTGGCGAGTTCGGGGCCGCAACTGCCAGCACAAGCTCAATCTCGCAAGCTGGCAACAAATTCTCTCGCTGCAATGCTATGGCGTTGCTTAGGTTATCTGCGCTGACCCCAGGCATGGTGTGGGAGGTAGCCAGGAATTCTGAAGGGTCGAGCAGCAACTCCAGTTTCGGGTCTGATTTGCTTGCCTTGTCAGTCTCGGACAGTAACTGGCTGACGGTGGTGGCAAGAACGGAGGCATCGGGCAGTTCCAGTGGGCAATCAGCACCATTCTCATCAATTTTGATCTGCTTGCCAGATTCCAGGTGCAGCATGCTTTCACCGCAAACCACCAGATGATCACTGATGCTATTGGCCAGTTCCGCACGAGTATCACCCAACAGTTGTTTGCGCAGCCGTGCCAACAATTGCCAGCCGAAACCGTCCAGCCATTTCACGTCTGCAAGTGGCCTGATTAGCGAGAAACCCACTGAGGGGTTATCGGTTGGGGCTACGGCAGGGGTGGAGGATGTGGAAAGTACGGGTTGCGTCATAGCTCTAATATGGAGCGAGTCACTCAAAGGATAAGTCTCTTGTGAACAGCCCGGCGCAAAGGCAATCAACAGGAACTGGCGGTTAATACCATCAAAGTCATTGATAACCCGCCTTCTGTGGCTTTGTGGCTCCCTTAACTTGCGAGGCGACTTGAAATCCAGATGATTGAAATTACAGGGGATTTTGAGTGATTAAGACTGAACAAAGGGGAAAATAGTTTTATCTCGACTTTCGCAGTATTTGTCGGCTAGTCCCAAGGCACCAAATGCAATTCAATATTTATGACAATAGTAAGCACTCACTTGCACCAGAAATTAATGATAGAGCAGTAGAGAAAGTAAAGGTTGATAACTAACGGAAACGGAGGTTTTGCCCTAGCTGGATTAACTGCTGAGCTTATCGGCAACCAGAAAAGGTATCTGTCCTCACCGCACTGAATAGTGGCTGGTTTAATGCGCTGTTATAGCCCTAAGGAATCAGGTCAACCATCCAGTGAGCATAGTAACTTGGTTATTAATCCTATCAACTCATCAACACGGTCCAACGACAACAATAGTGCTGGGATGTTGGCATCAATCGCCCGGGGCACCGAGGGCAGAGCGTTCTTTTTCTATGAGAAAGTCAGCGACTTGCAGCATTTCTTCCTGGGTGCGAACCACCTCACCTGTGGTCACGAGGTATTTGCCATTGATGATCAGGTTAGGGGTGCTGCGAATTTGGTAGTCGCTCATTCGCTTCTCAGCCTGGTTAACCCGAGTAAGTACGGAGAAGGAGTTGAACGCTGACTCAAAATCCTCTGTGCTAATGCCATGTTCGGCAAAAAGATCAGCTATCTGGCCCTCATTAGCAAGCCGATTGCCCTGCACATTAATGGCTTTGTATACCTCCTGATGCAGTACTTCGACCACATCAAGGGTTTCTGCCGTGTAGTAAATCTGGGCATGGACTTTCATCAACGGATTCCATGAAGCCGGAAAACGGACGAAGTCAACATCATCACCGAGATCCTCTTCCCAAGCCATAATCAGCGGTTCAAAGCGAAAGCAATGTGAGCAGCCGTACCAGAAAGCCTCAAGCACCTCAACCTTGGAAGCATCCAGAGTATTGACTGGTGTCGGCAATTCTGTGTAATGAGTCCCTACCACATAGCGTTCAATCTGTGCCTGAATCGAAACGGCCTGTGTCAGCATGCCCACTAAAATCAATGCCTTCATTACTAGTTTCATATCGTGGTTACTCCTTAGTTTGGTCTTCTCTAGTCACCCTTTATTAGTTTACTTTAAACCTGCTAAGCTTGGCAGAGTCGGCAGTACGCAACCGTGATGCTTATCAATTGATGCTATCTCACTTACCAGCGGGGTTGTCCATAAGGGCTTAACAAATATAGGTTGGCAGCATTTAACTCAGTGCAACCCCGACAGGTAACTGGCAAGAGCTTGCAATTCGCGGTCGGACAGGCGTTTCACAACTGTGCGCATCATACTACTCATATCATTGGCCCTTTCGCCAGAGCGAAACGATTGAAGCTGCAGAAGCGTATATTCTGGATACTGGCCGCTTAGTGCAGGAAAACCAGCGGGTGAATTGCCTCGACCGGTAGGCGAATGGCAGGCAGAACAGGCTGCTACTGACAACTCCTCAACTCCAGAGCGATAGATCGACTGACCAAGTTCCAACAACTCTGGATCGGCTCCACCCAAGGTAACCGTCTGGGAAGCATACCAGGCTGAAATATCCTCCATATCTTCCTCGGTCAACGCAGCCGCCATGCCGGTCATCACAGGGTTAACCCTCCTACCGGATTTGTAGTCCTGAAGCTGCTTGACCAGGTATTTGGCATTCTGACCTGCCAGTTTGGGATTTATCGCCAGCGGGCTGTTACCATCATTGCCGTGGCAGGCGGCACACAAGGCCGCTTTGGTCTGACCGGCCACCGGGTCACCTTGGGCCAAAACCAGCGGACTTGCCAAGGCCCACATTAAGGTTATTAACGACACGATTGAGAATTTCTTCATGAATCTTCCTAAACAACAGGTTTTACAGAACTTAATCCGGCATTATTGCCTATACCAGACTATCTCAAAAACAATACGATATTTTTGCGGGCGCAGATTATAGCCGATAATCACTGGTTTGCACTGTTATTTGTTTGTGAACTCCCAGCATAGTCATCTGTCTCTTTGGCAATGAGAGACTGCCCGTCAGTTAATCTGGCAGGAATAAAGCACAGCAAAGAGTTTTTGAAACCACTTTCCGGCAAGTTAAGGGGTAACATGGATTTAAGCCAGACTCAGTTTACAATCAGTGCCGCCAAGGTTGAGGACTGCCCGCTGGACAGCCACAGTGAGGTGGCTTTTGCTGGGCGCTCCAATGCCGGAAAATCCTCCGCCATCAATGCCCTGACCAGGCAAAGCAAACTGGCCAGGATTTCAAAAACGCCAGGCCGGACCCGTCTCATCAATTTTTTTCAAGTTGCCGAAAACTGTTACCTGGTTGACCTTCCGGGTTATGGCTTTGCCCAAGTGCCGCTGGCCGTGAAGGAGAAGTGGCAAACCGAATTGGAACGTTATTTGCGTCAACGCCAGGCCCTGTCTGGAATTGTGCTGCTCTCCGATGTGCGTCATCCCCTCAAGGATTTTGACCGCATGATGGTGAACTGGGCCGTACAGTCAGAGTTGCCGGTACTGCTGTTGCTGACGAAGGCTGACAAGCTCAAGCGGGGCGCCGCACAGACAGCTATGTTGCAGGTTCGCAAGACCCTTGCCGAATGCCCCGGCGTGCAGGTACAGTTGTTTTCAGCCTTGCGTCAGCTGGGACTGGAAACAGCGCGACAGGTCATCAACAACTGGTTGGTTTCCGACCACTCTAGTGAAAGACAAACACTGCGAAAACCTTAACAAGGCAGAGTTCTGCGTAATCAATGGGCCTGGTCCCAATTGTCTCCCACGCCCACATCAACCACGAGGGGCACATCAAGCTCAGCGGCTGTGGCCATTCTGAACCGGACACCCTCTGATAACAGGTCCACGTCTGCCTCTTTGACTTCAAACACCAGTTCATCGTGAACTTGCAAAATCATTATGGCTTCAATCTCAGTCTGCTCAAGCCAGTGGGCAATATCGATCATCGCCCGTTTGATGATGTCAGCGGCGGTCCCCTGCATGGGAGCATTGATGGCTGTGCGTTCAGCTGCCTTGCGCAACATGGCATTGCCCGCATTAATATTGGGTAGATATAGGCGACGTCCGAACAAGGTTTCCACATAGCCTTTGTTGTTAGCACTCTTTCGGGTTTTTTCCATGAAGTCCCTGACCCCAGGGTATCGCTGAAAGTAACGGTCTACATATGCCTGCGCCTCACCCCGGCTCACCTTCAGCTGTTTCGACAGCCCGAAGGCTGACATACCATAAATCAGCCCAAAGTTAATCGCCTTGGCTCCCCGACGCTGTTCGGCACTGACTTCGTCAAGGTTACAATTGAATACGTCCGCTGCTGTAGCCCGGTGTACATCTGCATCGCTAGAAAACGCCTCTAGCAAACCCGGGTCTCCAGACAAATGGGCCATGATTCTTAGCTCAACCTGAGAATAGTCTGCGGCCAGCAGTTTGTTGCCCTGTTCCGGAACGAATGCCTGCCGCACCCGACGACCTTCAGCGGTGCGAATGGGTATATTTTGCAGATTGGGATCCATTGAGGAGAGGCGACCTGTGGCGGCAACCGCCTGTTGGAAGGAAGAATGAATTCGTCCAGTGACTGTGTTGACCTGTTCAGGAAGCTTGTCGGTGTAGGTCGATTTAAGTTTGATAAGGGATCGATGTTCCAGAATAAGGCGTGGTAGCTCATGATCCTCTGCCAGCTCCAGCAGGACCGGTTCGGCAGTGGACGGCTGACCGGTTGGGGTTTTCTTTAGCACCGGCAAGTTCAGTTTGTCGTAGAAAATATTCTGCAGCTGTTTGGGCGAGGACAGGTTGAACTCTTCTCCAGCCAGAATGTAGACCGTTTCCTGCAGCGATTCCAACTGTTCTGCCAGTTGCCTGCTTTGCTCTTCCAATACCGGAACATCTAACCTGATGCCATTACGCTCAACAGTCTGCAAAACTTCTATCAGGGGCGTTTCATAATACCGGTACAGGCCAGCCAGCTGACCCAGGTTGTGCATATCATGTTCCAGCTTGATGGTGAGCCTTAACATCAGATCTGCTCGCTGGCAGCTGTATGGTGCAAACTCATTGATGCTGACCTGGGGTAGGCTTAATCTGTTGCGGCCTTTGCCGACCAGAGACTCCAGGTTGACCATATCAACATCCAGATAGTAGCGGGCTATATCCTCCAGCTGGTGTTTGACCGCCACGGAGTTCAACACATAGGAGGCCAGTAGCACATCAGACTTTAGCGGCTGTAGATCAATGCCCACATTACGCAAGATATGGCTCTGTGTCTTGAGATCATAGCCCGCTTTCACAATGGCCCCATTTTCAAGCACTGGTTTGAGTTGTTCCAACACCTCTGCCGCCAGTAGCTGGGGTTGTTCACTCTGATGGCCTATTGGCACATAGCTGGCACGACCAATCTCCGGGCACAGCGAAATCCCAACAATGCTAGCCTCCAAAAAATGTTCACCGTGAAACTCGACACAAATTCCGAATCTTTCCGTTGCCTCAATTTCACGGATCAAGTTGTCCAGTGCCTGTCGGTCTGTGATGCATTGATAGTCAAGGCTGTCGGGAACCACTGATACGGACAGATCCGAGGTTGCAGCCTGTTCTGAAGTGTGCTGTGCTGTGTCGGACCATGTTCCAGTGTCGAGCTTTTCTGCAACAGTGGCATCTTGGCCTTCTAGTTCATTGAGGAAGGACTTAAACTCCAGTTCAGTAAATAGCGAATGTAATTGCCCGTTATCCGGCTCTCCGCTCACCAGTTCCTCGACAGTCAAGTCCAGTTTGCAGTCAAGCTTGATGGTGGCCAGTTCATGGGAAAGTCTTAGCTGATCAAGACTGTTACGCAATCGATCTCCAATCTTGCCGCCAATGGCGTTGGCGTTTTCGATGACACCCTCCATGGAACCATATGCATTTAACCATTTAACGGCGGTCTTGGGACCCACTCCCTCGACTCCGGGGATGTTGTCTACTTTGTCACCCATAAGTGCCAGGTAGTCCACAATCAGATTGGGGGCGACACCAAACTTGTTTTTTACTCCCTCACTGTCGAATGTTTCATCTGTCATTGTGTTTATGATAGTAACCTGCTCGTTTACCAGTTGGGCCAGATCCTTGTCTCCTGTGGAAACCAGGGTGCTCAGATTGCTAGCACTTGCCTGTACACACAAGGTGCCAATGACATCATCTGCTTCAACTCCTTCCTCAATGAGGAGAGGCAAACCCATGGCTCTGATAATGTCGTGTATGGGCTGAATCTGGACACGCAATTCATCTGGCATGGGTGGACGGTTAGCCTTGTACTCGCTGTAAATATCATTACGAAACGTCTTGCCTTTGGCATCAAAGACGATGGCGATATTACTTTCCGGGTAGTCATTGATCAGTTTCCTGATCATGCTAATGACACCTCTGGTCGCACCAGTTGGTCGACCGCGACTGGTGACTAGCGGTGGCATGGCATGGAAGGCGCGAAACAAATAGGAGGAGCCATCAACCAGAATGAGTTGTCTGCTTGTGGTTGTTGTTTCAGGCACGGTTATATCCCACAATGCTGAGTCAGCAGAGTTATAGAATAAGTGAGGTTCATTAATCTCTCGTGAAGTTTAATAAAGGTGCAAAAGAGGCAAACCAGTCACATTGAACCTCTAAATCTAATCTAGGTTTACGAAAAGAATGTAACAAAATATTTTTTCTGCATTGCGATCTTAATACAGATTTGACCTGCTAGCTCTGTGCTTCTTCCCAAGCTGTAAGCAGGATTTAACTAACCTTTCCATTGAAATGGTGTATCAAGGGTACCACTAAGGTGAGTATTGAATAAAATACCACTGAAATCTCAACTGGAAGCATTGACCAATCGTCAATAAAGAATTAGGGAAAGGAGAATAGTATAATAAAGTGAGAAGATTGTGTTATCGCACTGCACCCTGCGTTCATTTTAAAGTTACAGTAGCAGCTATTATTGCCACAGACTGTAATGACCGACTGGTCTAAAATAATCCTAGGTCTATGTGAAACACCCCATCATGTCACTTCTTTGTGAGTGTATGAGTCTGTGCCTGGATTAGATGTTTCCCTCAAAAGCTAGTTTTACCTTTTTAGATTCAAGCTCTCAAACCTCATAAACTTATCTACGGCCCATAACAACTAGATCTTACTTTGAAATAGTTTGCAAAAATTCTCCAATGGGTTGAAGTTTTGCAACGCTATTTGAACTGGCCTGACTTTGATATGAGGAATACCGGATTATTGGCAATTATTATACTGTCCGACCGCAAATACTTGGGCTGTTCCGTTGTACGCTTAAGACTGGTGTCAGACTTTGATGTGGCGGGAGACTGCTCCCTATCAAAATGACTCTGGCTATGAGGCAGAGATTCATGGCCGATTTTGATATTTTTCAGACTACCAGTCCTGAATCAGTTGCGGAAAGACCTCAAGTAAAGTTTCGCTACGCACAGGCGGACGAATTACGGCATGCAGTTGGCCCGCAGGATTAACCACGCTGAGATGAGAGTTATGACTGATAAGGCGTTCTTCACGAGTCGGGCTTGACATATCGAACCGAGAACTCAAGCCACCCTTATGTCCAGAATGGTTGCCTGTTTCATTGTCTGTGCTGAAATGCACAAAGAAGTCACTGGCCAAGGCTGTAATCGCTTCAGGCGAACCGGTTAGCCCGGTAAATCCCTCATCAAATCTCGTCATATACTCTGCAACCTCGGTCACACCATCATGCTCCGGGTCTACCGTGACAAACACTACCTGTAGCGGATCTTCGGCATCCATTTCACCATAACGCCCTGAAAAACTGGCCAGTTCTTCCAAGGTGAGAGGACACACATCTGGGCAGGAGGTGAACCCGAAGAAAACCAGGGACCAATGGTCCAGCAGATTCTCCGCAGTAAAGACTTTACCATCTTCAGCTGTCAGCGAGAAAGCGGTGACGGGTAACGGTTCGGGATAGCGGGTCGCCCCCAATTCACGCAGTTGATTAATATCCCCCACCTCTTCCCGCAACAAAAACAGGTACGCCAACCAGATTGCCAGCAAAAGGTCAAAGATTAGAAAAGCAATAAAAGCCTTTCTGGTATTACGGGTCAGTGGCACGAGCTCGCTCAGCAGTTTGATTCAGAACAGACTACCTTAGAACAGGTAGTGATCAACCACCAAGGCAGCAAACAACCAGGCCAGATAATAGATAGAGAAGCGGAATGTCTCTATGGCCGTTTTTGGCCCTGGATTTACCAGCAGTTTGATAGACCACCGCAGGAACATTATCCCCAGCACCAGCGCAGCTGTGAGGTAAAGCATACCGCTCATGCCGGAAACGGTGGGCAGCAGGCTAACGGCAAACAGAATAGCCGTGTATACAACAATATGTATCTTGGTAACACGCTCGCCATGAGTTACCGGTAACATGGGCACTCCTGATTTGGCATAGTCTTCCTTACGGTGAATTGCTAGTGCCCAGAAATGAGGCGGAGTCCAGGAAAAAACTATCAATACCAGAATCAGGGCATCGGCCTCCACTGTGCCGGTAACAGCCGACCAGCCCAGAAGGGGAGGCATGGCCCCGGACAGTCCACCAATCACAATATTTTGCGGTGTGGCATGTTTGAGGTAGGCGGTGTAGATGAAGGCATAACCTACAAAGGAGGCCAAGGTAAGCCAAGCACAGAGAGGATTAACCCAGAGCAAGAGAATGATCATGCCCAGCATACCAATGGCAATGGCAAACAGGGCTGCCTGCCGGGTATCAACCCGCCCTTGAGGTAGTGGGCGGTTGTGAGTTCGTTTCATGACCACATCAATCTTGCGGTCTATGAGGTGGTTTACTACAGCACCTGAGGCAGACACCAGGGCAATGCCAAGATTGGCCGCCAGCAACAAGTCCAGAGGCACCAAGCCGGGCACCGCCAGCAACATGCCTACCACTGAGGTAAGCACAAGCAGCATCACCACTCGTGGCTTGCACATCTCGTAATAATCGCGCCAGCTTGACAGGCTTGTTAAAGTCAGTTCAATCACAGTTCTCTCTTTGGGGCAGACAATCCAGTCATTTGCCCATAATCTATGGTATGGTAGGGGCGACCAGGCTGGCGGGTCTCTTATCCCACAACCCGGCAGGGTTTTTCATGTTTCAGAAAATAGGCCTTGGAATTTAATCATGGTTCAATCTGCCAGCAATCATTGGTGGGCAGACAAATACAACCCGATTAGGATCACATTTTACAATTTTTCAGCGCAATTGTTATAAAAATTCATCAATAGAAATTGAAGCTGACAATTTCCTGTCAAAAATAATTAATTCTGATCCCATTATGGCGTTGCTCAGCCATTTTTGTCTTGCTTGCTAGAAAGTTTATCTGTAGCATACCCGTCCGTAAATGATGCTATGGATGGTACTTTTACATATTTCAGTGATTGGATTGGATTCTATGTTGCATTTAAGCCTCGGCCTTTCTGGATTTGAGGTTGTTAGAGGCCTCATAAATCGCCGAAAGCGGCAACATTGAACATATAGCTTTTAATGAGTCGCAAAACTGGTCAACAAGAAACAGACTTGAGCGTTAAAAAAGGAAGTAAGCCAAGCCGAGTTGGTTCTTTTGCAGTGCGGCATATGCACAAGAATTACGAATTTTGTTAAAGAGTTTCTGATAATTTCGAAACATGTGCCACCTGAACAACCGAACTTTTGAATTTGGCAGTAGATTGACTAGTTTAATTTTGACAACAAGTTGCACAGTACTAGACCTCAGATGCTCGACCCTCGGCCCAACATGGAATTTGATGACACAGACACGACTTTTCACTAATGGCATTCGGCGGCGCACACCTAGTAAAAGATTAGTGCTAACCGGCGCACTTCTTCATTAATCTTCTGAACTTATAAAGGAATACTGGACTATGGCTCTTGCGGTCGTTCTCTTTGTCTTGGTGGTGGCGACCATAGTGTTTCATTTTGCTAGCCCCTGGTGGTTTACCGACCTGGCTGCAGACTGGGGCACTATTGATTTCACTATTAACATCACTTTCTGGGTTACCGGCTTTGTCTTCATCGCCTGTAATCTTTTTATGGCCTACTGTGTCTGGAAGTTCCGGCAGAAAGAGGGTCACAAGGCTGTATATGAGCCGGAAAACGCTAAACTGGAGTTTGGTCTGTCCGTTTTCACCACTGTGGGCGTTATTGCCATGCTTGCACCCGGTTTGTTTGTGTGGGCACAGTTTGTGACCCCTCCTGAAGATGCTGCTGAATTCGAAGTACTGGGACAGCAATGGCAATGGCAATTCCGCTATCCTGGTGCCGATGGCAGGCTGGGCACAGCCGATACCACATTTGTCAGCGAGACCAACCCTTTCGGCATAAACCCCGATGATCCCAATGGAATGGATGATGTGGTGGTGAATGATCCGATCATGCACTTACCCCAATACCAGCCGGTAAAAGCACTATTGCGCTCTAATGATGTGCTGCACAACTTTACCGTAACTCAGTTCAGGGTAAAGATGGATCTGGTGCCAGGGCTCGTTTCTTATCTGTGGTTCGATCCCACCGTGGAAGGTACCTATGACATTCTGTGCGAGGAACTTTGCGGCATTGGCCACTTCGTAATGCGCGGCTCAGTAGTGGTGGAAACTCAGGAAAAGTTTGATGCCTGGCTGGCAGCCCAACCAACTTTTGCCGAAACCCAAGCACAGGCTGCACCGGATCTGATCGCCGGACAGGCCCAGTATGCAACCTGTACCGCCTGCCATGGTGCCGCAGGCGAGGGTAACCAGATGCTGAATGCACCCAAGTTGGCTGGTCAGCAAGCTTGGTACATCGAACGTCAGCTTGATTATTTCAAGCAGGGGGTCCGCGGTGGTGATGGTGATACTTATGGTCAACAAATGACTGCCTTTGCCAACCTGCTCACCAGCGACGACGCTGTGCGCAATGTTGCCGCCTACATCGCTTCACTGCCCGATGAACCGGCAGCATTGACCATCGCCGGCGATGTAAGCAACGGCTATGATATTTACGATCGCAACTGTGCCGCCTGCCACCTTGATGACGGTGCAGGCACTTGGTACACCGACGCACCTAAACTGGCCGGTATGAACGATTGGTATTTTGTAACGCAGATTAGTAATTTCAAGGCTGGCATACGCGGACTACATCCACAGGACGATTTCGGCGAACAGATGGTTTCCATGGCAACAGCCATGGCTGATCTGGAAGAAGTCCAAGATGTTGCGGCCTATATCAACACCCTGCGCTGAGTATTATTAAATTTACCCGCAGGACAACCTGTCAATAGAAACGATCATCAACAGACTCCAGCAACAGGCTGGAACGAGAATGTCAGGAGGCAAGCATGGCTTACGTACCTTTAGCTGACCGGGACCATGAGATGGAGATGCACCATCCTCATACCTGGATCGGGAAATACGTCTGGAGCCAAGACCACAAGGTCATCGCCATTCAATATGGCAGTATTGCGATATTTACCGGCTTGGTGGGGCTGGTACTGTCTCTGCTGTTTCGACTGCAGCTCGGTTTTCCCGAATCGGTGAGCTTTGTTGATCCCAATTTCTACTACCAGGCCATCACCATGCACGGCATGATTATGGTGGTCTACTTTCTCACCGCATTGTTTCTCGGGGGATTTGGAAACTACCTGGTACCCCTGATGTGCGGTGCAAGGGATATGGTCTTTCCCTTTATGAATATGCTCTCGGTGTGGGTATTTCTAGTCTCGGTCATTATTCTCATGGCGAGCTTTTTTGTTGGTGGCGGTCCAACCGGGGCTGGCTGGACTCTATATCCACCGCAAACGGCCATGGCCGGGACCCCGGGGCATGACCTTGGCATCGTGCTAATGTTGGTGTCACTGGCGGTATTTATCGTGGCCTTCACCATGGGGGGCCTCAACTATGTGGTTACCATTTTGCAGTACCGCTGCCGCGGACTGACCATGATGCGCCTGCCGCTCTCGATCTGGGGTATTTTCGTAGCCACGGTACTGGGTTTGTTTGCTTTCCCAGCTCTACTTGTAGCAGCCATCATGATGCTGTTCGACACACTGCTGGGCACCAGTTTCTTTATGCCGGCGGTATTGGAATCGGGAACTGCACTGGACCATAATGGCGGTAGCCCGATTCTATTCCAGCATTTGTTCTGGTTTTTTGGTCACCCCGAGGTCTATATCGTGGCTCTGCCGGCCTTTGGACTGGTCTCGGATGTCCTAAGTGTGCATGCCCGCAAGAACATTTTTGGTTACCGTATGATGGTGTGGGCCATCATTGCAATTGGAGGGCTCAGTTTCATCGTGTGGGCTCACCACATGTATGTTTCCGGTATGAACCCCTATTTTGGGTTTTTCTTTGCCACGACCACCCTGATCATTGCGGTACCCACTGCACTTAAAGTGTATAACTGGGTGCTGACACTATGGGAAGGCGACATTCGCATGAATGTGCCAATGTACTTTGCCATTGGTTTTATCTTTACTTTTATCCATGGCGGTCTCACCGGACTGTTTCTGGGTAATGTAGTAATTGACCTGCCTTTATCTGACACATATTTCGTGATCGCTCACTTTCATATGGTGATGGGGGTATCACCCATCCTTGTGCTGTTTGCGGCGATTTACCACTGGTATCCGAAGATGACAGGCCGCATGTTCCACGAAGGTATGGCAAAACTGCATTTCTGGCTGACCTTCCTCGGTGCTTACGCCATCTACCTGCCCATGCATTATTTAGGATTCCTTGGCGTACCCCGTCGGTACTATGCACTGGGCACCACGGAATTCATTCCCGCCTCGGCGCAGGACCTGAATGCCACCATTACCATTGCGGCACTGATCGTGGGAATTTCACAGCTGTTGTTCTTTATTAATATTATTTGGAGCTTGCGATACGGCAAAAAGGCTGACCCAAACCCATGGGGTGCAGCTTCACTGGAATGGCAAACTCCGGATACCCCACCTGCTCATGGCAACTGGGGAGACCAGTTGCCAACGGTTTATCGCTGGGCCTATGACTATAGCGTGCCCGGTGCTCATCAGGACTTCATTCCCCAGAACACACCTGAAAGCGAGGAGCCTACGGTGAGTGATGAGCACTTTGATCCAGACACAGAAAAGTCGCTGGCGAACCTATGAAACTTTTTAGAAGTGTCACCAACAAGCCCTGGGAGCGCAAGGGCATTATTGGCGGAATGCGTCCCGAGGGGGCATTCAACACCGACGCGGAACGGGTTGCACTGTCATTCTTTCTGATCATTGCTTCGGTGGTCTTTTCGCTGTTCACGGTGAGCTACTTTATCCGTATGGAGCTGCCCGACTGGCAGCCTTTGGCTGAACCGACGCAGTTGTGGCTGAACACCGGATTGCTGGTCGCCAGCAGTGTGCTTTTTCAGTGGGCGCGCAATATCGTGGGCAGTGGCCAATCAAACAATTTGCTTATTGCGCTTGTGGGTGCTGGGGTTTTCGCCCTTCTGTTTATCGTTGGGCAGTTGCTGACCTGGCAGGATCTGCAAGCCGCCGGTTTGTATCTATCTTCGAATCCGGCCAATGCTTTCTATTATCTTATGACTGGTCTGCACGCAGTACACCTACTTGGCGGTTTGTGGGTATGGAGTAGGAGTACAATCCGCCTACTATCTGGAGCCGAGGTCACAGACATCAAACTGAGCATTGAGCTATGTGCGTTATACTGGCACTTTCTGCTACTGGTATGGCTGGTGCTATTTGCCTTGCTGGCGAACACCTGAAACTAAAACTTGGGACAACCAACATTTGATTATCGGGAATAAGGAATGAGTGAAGCAATCGCAAGTGAGCCGGTCTCCCATGAGGGAGTAAGCGGTCTGGTCGACGATTGGAGTGCGGACAAGCAGGCTTATCATGTGCCTTGGGGAAAGGCCATGATGTGGATTTTTCTGGTGTCGGACACCTTTATTTTTTCCTGCTTCCTTGTGGGTTATCTCAACGTACGGGTAACCACCACAGAACCATGGCCACCCCAAAGCGAGATTTTCGCTCTGTCATTTGGTGGTGATCCAATACCGCTGATTTTAATTGCGATAATGACATTTGTGCTGATTACCAGTTCGGGCACGATGGCACTAGCCGTGAATTACGGATACCGCAAGGACAAGATGCGAACCTTCTGGCTGATCTGCGCAACGGCCGCTTTTGGTGCCACCTTTGTGGGCATGCAGGCTTTCGAGTGGACCAAGTTAATCGTTGATGAAGGGGTACGCCCTTGGGGCAATCCGTTTGGGGCACCGCAGTTTGGATCGGTATTCTTTATGGTGACCGGATTCCATGGTATGCACGTCTCCGCCGGGGTGATCTACCTGCTATGGGTCGCTTTCCGGGTCAAACGGGGTTATTACGACAACAAAGGTTTCGAGATTGTCGAGATAGCCGGCCTTTATTGGCACTTTGTTGATTTGGTCTGGGTATTCATTTTCGCCTTTTTCTATTTGCTGTAAGAGGACACTGTCATGGCTTCGGCTGAGGGACAACAACACCCCCTGGGGATTTATTACAAAATCTGGGTACTACTTTTTGTTCTCAGTGCATTCTCCTATGGAGTTGACTATTTTGATGTTCAGGGCAGTATGCGCTGGACTTTGGTCATAATCTTCATGCTGCTCAAGGCAGGTTTCATCATTGCTATCTTTATGCATGCAGTGTGGGAACGACTGGCTCTGGTGCTTACGATTCTGGGGCCGCCCGCTGTACTACTGTTGCTGATAGGCTTCATGACCATTGAGGGACAATACACTGAAGAAACGCGTTTTGTATATCGTGGCCATGATCGGGAGGCGGTTGCTCTGGGCCCCAACGACATACATGGACACGGTGGAGAACATGAAGGCGAGGTCGTACATTAATTCGGAAAATATTAATCTAAACCTAACCCTCTACTTCAGTAATTAGGTTTTGCCCAGCCCATTCCTTAAATATATTGAGCATGATATGTTGTTCTAGTTTTGCCACTGATAATCCTAGTGACTTACTACAATACATACTGCGATAGCACAAAAGCTCTTCAAACCTAAAAGCAACCACTGCCTGCGTATTGACACCTTAGCCGTATCTGACCTGTTGCGAGTTGAATGTAATGATAGGTCCATTGCTTATCTTGAAAGGCAATGTTTTCAAGTGGGGTTGTTGCTAACAATATTGGTGTCTATGAGCCTATGGTTTTGGCCAGCTCACTGTTTAAAGTCGCCGATATCTTACGTGTTTTTCAGCTTTACAAAAGATTGCCGTATCATTTCTTGTAGTGATAAAAACCTAAGGGTGGTTTTGAGGTTGAAGACTACCTCTATGTGCTTAAGATGGGCACCTAATTAACCATTAATTTTTGGCACAACATATTGTGGTTAATACTCTATTCGTTCCTCTCACCTATAACATTAGCAGATTATTTGACTTTGTGGCAATAAAATCAAATTTTCATTATGGCTGCTGAAATTATCCAAAAGCTACTTGCCTGTTCAGAAAATCAAGCCGAAACTCTTTGCAGTGTTGCAATAACATCTGCGGTTTCCGGTCTCACACCACGCCAGACAAAAAATGACTCGGCTGCTTGCTCCACCAACATACCAATCCCGTCAAAAACCTTGCCAGCACCATGGCGTTTGGCCCAGTCCATAAATGCTGTCGGTTTAGGACTGTACATCATGTCATAGCAACAGCAGTGGTCACTCAACAAATCCGGGTCTAGGGGGGGAATGTAGCCGGAGAGACTCATTGAAGTGGCGTTGATAATGATATCATGTGGCGACAGCCTCGCCGAGGTAAAGTCCTGCACATTGATCGGATAAACTGCAGCAAAGTCCGCTTTCAGTGCCGTAGCGCGGGCAAGTGTTCTGTTTAGCACCGTAATGCTCGATAGCCCGCACTCTACCAAAGATGCCAAGGCTCCACGGGCTGCGCCGCCAGCCCCCAGTACTAGCAGCTTGCGATTGGTTAGCGTAATCCGATTGTTGATGGAAAGATCATGTACAAGTCCTGCCCCATCTGTGTTGTCAGCCTGCAGACTGCCGTCATCTCCTAACCACAAGGTATTTGCGGCACGAGCCAACTTCGAGCGTCGCGAATGTCCGTCTGCCAATTCAAACGCAGTCTCCTTGTGAGGGAGGGTTACATTAAGTCCGCCTCCATTCTCAGCGAAGAAACTTCCTACAAATTGCGTAAACTCGTCAACCGTTACACGTTGTTTGGTGTAAATCAACTCTTCCCCGGTCTGCTCGGCAAACAATGTATGGATTCGAGGTGATTGGCTATGTGCAACAGGATCACCCACCACGGCATAGCGGGTCACACCTTCTATTCGGTCCTGATCCATCAAGCTACACCCAATCCCGGGGCTTAAGATAATAACGGGTAAGTTTTTCCTCTTCACTGCCAGGTTCTGCCTGATAATCGTAGATCCAGCGCACCACTGGCGGCAATGACATAAGGATGGATTCGATTCTGCCCACTCCCGATTGCAATCCAAATACCGTGCCTCGGTCATACACCAGATTGAACTCGGCATAGCGACCGCGACGGTATTCCTGGAACCGACGATGATTTTCTTCAAAAGGCATATTTTTGCGCCTGGCCACAATGGGTCTATAGGCTTCCAGATAACCAGTAGCCACACTTTGGACAAACCCAAAAGTCTGCTCGAACCCTAGCTCATTTAGATCATCAAAGAACAAACCGCCAATTCCACGAGACTCATTTCGGTGCTTTAGGTGAAAATATTCATCACACCAGTTCTTGAATTTACTGTAATAACCATCACCAAACCCATGACATCGATCCCTAGCGACAGAATGCCAGTGCACACAGTCCTCCTCAAAGCCATAGTATGGAGTCATATCGAACCCTCCTCCGAACCACCACACAGGCTCCTCATGAGACTTTTCTGCCACGAAGAGCCGAAAGTTAGCATGGGAAGTAGGGGCAAAGGGGTTTCGAGGGTGAATTACCAGCGATACTCCCATGGCTTGATAGGCTCTACCCGCCAGTTCAGGTCGCGCAGCTGTGGCTGTTGCCGGCATCGCCTCTCCAAATACATGGGAAAAATTCACACCGCCTTTTTCAATTGTAGCACCATCAGTAAGTACCCGGGTTATGCCACTACCACCTTTTTCCCGATCCCATTGGTCGGTATGGAAACAGGCACTGCCGTCTTCCTCTTCTAGGCCAGCACAAATCGAATCCTGCAAGGAAAGCAGGAATTGTTTGACTGCAGTGATGTCTTTAACTTCCATAATGATTCTTGATAAATGCTTGTTTTAATATTTCGTTTTCAACCAACAATTAGAAGCTTGCTGCACAGCCTGGTATGTGATGGACATCGTTTATTCTAGTGTCATGTCACACAATAAATGACGGATAAAGTCGCTTCAGCTTCACCCTTGCGTCCTTCGAGACAAATTGCCAGTCAACCTTGGCTTTGATGCGATCACGCGATTGTTGCCATGC
>JAPORB010000078.1 GCA_026710425.1 Gammaproteobacteria bacterium | reverse complement strand
GTACATACGTGATGAGGAGTCTTTCGTTGATCACGCAGGTGCTACATTTCTCTGATAATTGCTAAACAGTAATATATTTTATCATAGTATAATTTCTCAAATGCGACTCTTAAAGCTGTTTCAGGAATTTTATTCATGCGAATTTTGTTACTCAATTCCAATTACACTGTTATTTTAATACTATATGTGTTCGCCGGTTCTGTAAGCAGCCAGGCACAGGAATCTATACTGGATAATCGCTGGTACAAATTTCAGACTCCCCATTTCACACTGATCAGTGAGGCAAGTGCCCGTCAGACACGGCGATATGCTGAAGATCTGGAAATTTGGCGGCAGCTGTCAGCCCAAATCATCAGCGGGGTCGATTCCTATCCACCAGCCAATGTTTCCAATCAGGTATTCCTGTTTGATGATGCCGAATCGCTGGAGCATTTCCTGACCGGGCAGGAGAAGGCAATATTTTTGGCCACACCGCGTGCCAATTTTATGGCCAGTCTGCGTCGTGATGATCTCTCCATGCGGGTAGCACTTCATCATTATGCACATTTTCTGCTGCGAAACTTCAACGATCTAAGGTTGCCAAGATGGTATGAAGAGGGGATGGTCGGCTATCTCTCACGGATGCAAATCAGAGGCAGGGGCGCAGAGTTTGAGCGGGAATCAGCTGAATCATATAAGTTGCTGCTCACCCTCAGTGAATCTCTGGTAATGGAGCGGCTCTTGTATCAGGATGAGGCCCTGGCTTCACCCCGTCTAATCCAAATTGCAAATCTCAAATCCGAAACACTGATGCATTACCTCCGCCATGGTTATGAGGATGACTGGCCGGATCGTCGTCAGCAGCTGAGGCGATATGTGGAATTAATCCTGGAAGGCAGGACCACCCGCTATGCCTTCGATCAGGCTTTTGATCTAAGTGCTGTTGAGCTTGATGCAGAGTTTCATGCCTATCTTGCTGAAAGCTCGCGTCCGGCTGGAACGCTTTCTTGGCAAGCCGCTCTGCCCGAAATTCCAGAAGAAATAGAAAGCCTTGAAAGAAATCAGCTTGCCGTTCTGCTCGGCGATCTGGCACTGAATGCTGGGCGTATCGAGAATGCCGAGATGTTCTTCGCCCTGGCTAGTGGTGATGCGGTGGCACCTGCCAGAGCATTTTCCGGGCTTGGAGACTCACTACGATTCCAGGACGATACAGGGCGAGATCAGGAAATTGCCAATTATTTCGAGCAGGCACTTGCTTTGGCACCTAACGATCCTGCTATTGTGTTGGATTACGGAGAATACTGGGAAGCCGAACTTGGAGATTGTAATAAAAGTTATCCCCAAAGTGAGCGAGCCGTCATCATTGAACGCACCAAAAAGGCATTCAGACATGCACTGGAACTTGCTCCTGACATGGCAGAGGCACACCTGGCAATGGCACAGGTATATTTGTTTCCGGAAGAGCAGTGGAGTGAAGGCATGGAGTATCAGCGAAGAGCTTACGAACTGTTGCCGGCCGACAGTTTTATAATGGAGCAGACAGCCCGATATGCCATAGCAGCAGGTGATTTCAGCAAAGCTGAAGCACTAATCAATGAGCTGGCTCAACCGCTGCACAGTTTTGGAATTCCGGATTATGTTAATGTCTTGCGACAACGCTTGCAAAGCAGAAAAAACAACGAGGAGTATCAACCCTGTGGGAACCACTAGACTTCTGAAAAGAGCCAAGCCTTTGCTGCTGGTGTTGCTGTTTGGCCTTTACTCGAACATCTCCCGGGCCGAACTTCTGGATACAGCAAGTGTAGACAATTTCATGCAACAACTGGCCCCGATGCTTGATGTTCATGAAATTGATGTCCTGCCAAATCTGAATCACCGGCAGTTTGCTCGCAATCGGGATTTTAAGCCGCGGTTAGGTCGGTTTCCGGATTTACCCAATGACACTTTTCCGGACAGTGATGAAATCCAGGAGTGGGAGCAAGCCTTCAGTGCCGAAAAAATCGGCGCATTGGTAATTCTCAAGGACATCAAGCATTCTTCTCAGTTTTGGCAAAACTGGCTAATGACCTACACGCCAGATCGGGTGATCATCACCTTTGCCCTGGCTGAGCTAGAGCAGGCAGAGATTATCGCAGCTCTTGTTGAAGATCACGGCCATACTGTCGCCCTTTTTGCAGACACAGAGGCAACAGAAGAAGCAGGAAAATACTATACCACTGCAGCACAAAGGTTGGCACTAGACAGTCAAAGTGCAAGGAAGCTGGATACGGCGGTGACTGAACTGGAGTATTTGGGCGAACAGGTACGGCGTAATTCGGAGTCAATCTTTAGCGATCGTCGCAGTGACCGTCGCCTGGCTCGACAGGAACCCGCTGTGTTTATGAAAGAATCTCTGGGGGACCAGTATTCGGAATCCACGGTCAGGGAGATAATCGTGCCTGGCGGGGTGGCCCTTGGTGAGTCCGCATACCTGGGTGCCGAAGTCAGGGCTATGCAATTTAATTCCGGTAAACTACGGTTCCTTGGAGATACCGGGCGAATATGGCAACTGCCCGCGATTGATTCCTCAACCTTGAAGGCTTTGTTTGATTTTTCTGAGCGTTCCCGCCGCATTCAATCGGATGCGATTGTCGATATTGATGCAGAAGGGCGTGTGAAGATTTCCAATGCACTACGAGATACTGACATAGGATTTCGAATAATGCATGCCGATACCTTGCCGTTTCAGTACGTCGGTAATCTTAATGTCACCAAAAGCGTTATTATCGATACTGGTGTTGACTGGTTTGCAACTGAAGAGGATGTATTGCGCTATGTCACGAATTACGAAGTACGATTTCTGTCTGCTGATAACATGCGACTGGCACAAACTCGTGTGGCACTTGAGTTTGAATATGATTCGAAAGCTGACAACAGCACGCATAGAGATAACTGGGGCCGGGATGTGACAAGGTTGCGGGATAGTCTTGATTATGCAAGTTTGGGCAGAGATTTGCAGGACATTGCCAAAGCGGCGGCCTGGATTGCGCTGTTCCGGAAAGTACATGATGACCAGATTCCATTTCTGGCCGGGCGCTATCAGTTTATGAAGCTCGATAAGACCGGGAGGGGAACACCAAAACGCTATTAAGCAGATGGAAACAACAGACCCTGCTCAGTATGAGAAGAATAAAATAAAGCAGACATGAAATGTAGTTGATCTCAGTAAATCGATTAAGGAAGCGTCCGTGATTAATATAATCAAATATGACAGTATCAATTAACTACGCGTACATCATTCCCCAAAGAAAGCAGGTAAATTTACAAGTGAAACAGAAGGTAGGTACTAGATGCATTCTGTCAATGGCAAGGTTGCTCTTGCTACTGACAGTTATGGTATTCCTTGGTGGTTGCCGTACTATCGACCTGGACACTGGATTTGCCCGCAATGAATTTATTCATGCCAGTATTATAGATCAGCGCGAGGATAGATTTCCGGAAATTCAGCCACTACTCTTGTCTGAGGAAATAAAACAGTTCGTAGACATGCAGGTTGGTGATTATCCTGACGCTCAATCCCGGATACAACGCTTGCAGGAACTGCTGTTTGACCAGGAATTTCTGAATCTCCAATATACGGATGCGAAAACCCACACAGCAATTGAAGCTTTCAGATTACGCGAAGCTAACTGCCTATCGGCAATGAATCTGTTTATTGGTATGGCACGACATGCAGGGGTGGAAGCCAGCTTTCAGACCATGGAAGTGCAGCCCAGTTGGGACCGAAGGGGCGGCCTGCTGGTATTGAGTCATCATGTGAATGCCACGGGTCGTTTTAGTGTGCAGCGTCGTTATGTAGTCGATTTCACACCGGAAATAGCCTTGCAACAACTAACTGCTTCGGTAGTCAGTGATCAGTATGCACGTGGTTTGTATTTCAATAATCTGGGTGTTGAGGAGATGATTCATGGTAAGCTCGATCAAGCCATCGTGTACTTCAAGAATGCGCTATTCTTCGAACCAGAACTCTCCATTGCCTGGAATAACATTGGTGCTGCGTTCAATCGACTGGGTAACCGGGAGTTTGCCGAGTACAGCTATCAGATGGCCTTCAATGCAGACGATACCAATGCCACAGCTATCAACAATCTGGCAAAACTTTACCGACTTTTAGGCAATATACAGCTGGCAGAACAGTATGAACAGGTGATTGAAAGATTTAACAACCGAAATCCTTATTTTCATTATGCTCGGGGCCAGGTGGCTCTTGAGGACAGTAATTTGGAGATGGCCGAGTTTTCTTTCAGTCGTGCCATGCGCCTTAAACAGGAAGAGCCAGATTTCTACCTGGCACTGGCCATGGTCTATGAAGCGCAAGGCTTGGATATGCGCGCAGAAGAGATGCGTCTTTCGGCGCAGAATTTGCTGGCAGGCAATTACGCAATCTATCGCCCCAGCAATCAAAAGTTACGAATTATTGATTCTTCACGTATCCTGCGTGATGGAGCACCCGGAATCACTATTACATTTGATTAAG